>JAFZKA010000075.1 GCA_017551925.1 Bacteroidaceae bacterium
ACCAACTCTGGTTGCATACGAAACAAGTCAACCACCAGTCAACTTATAACAGGAATAAGAATAACCAGAGTCAACTTCTCTTAGGAATAAGACAATCCGAGTCAACCTTTTTTAGGAACACACAGAGTGCAACTGAATTGCAATTTATCTACCTTCGTTAAAACAAATAAAGCCATGGGAGGGCTTACAAAATGAGAAAGCATTGGATTGACAATCTGCGCTGGGCTACAGTGCTGATGGTGTTGTTTTATCATGTAATCTACTTTTACAACAACAAAGGTGTGTTTGGCGGTATCGGCGGCTTTGGGGAGTTCCCTGAAGTACAACAGTATCAGGACGTTGTGATGTATGTGCTCTATCCCTGGTTCATGCCGCTGCTGTTCCTTCTGGCAGGAATCAGTACCCGTTATTCATTGCAGCGAAAAACCGGTAAGGAGTGGTTCCGTTCACGTACGGTTAAACTGCTTGTTCCCAGTACTATCGGCCTTTTTGTATTCCATTGGATGGTGGGCTATTTCAATACGGTTACTGCGGCCGAGATAGTATTCAAAGATATGCCGTTATTGGCCAAATATGGAATATTTGCCATTTCCGGCACGGGTCCGCTGTGGTTTGCTCAGGATCTGTGGCTGTTCACGCTCATATTTCTGCTGGTGCGTAAACTTGACGGAAAGGAAAGACTGTGGACACTTTGCGGCAAGAGCGGAATCATAGTTATTGTGTTGCTGGGCATGCTCTTCTGGGCGGCAGAGCAGACCTTGATCAAGAACCCGCGTCCCGATTCGGCAGACGGACTGGTCAATCTCTACAAGCCGTTGTTTTATTTCACGGTATTCCTGATGGGTTATTTTGTATTCTCACATGATGAGGTGCAGGAAAAGGTAAAGAAAGCATGGATTCCGCTGATGATTTGTGCAGTTATTGCCGGCATCATCCTTATTGTGACCACATGGGGCGAGAACAATACATCACCGCAGTATCTGTGCAGTCCTATGAACTGCCTGTACGGCTGGCTTATGTGCATTGCTCTGATGGGCTTGTTCAACGCCCGATACGACTGCACCAACGCGTTTTCGCAGTATATGACTCGCAGCAGTTATGGCCTCTATATAGTTCACTATCTGGTTATTGCAGCATTTGGCTATCAGATGAAGGTTCATACTGACCTGCCGCCTGTTGCAATGTATATTATCCTTACCATTGCGGTATTTGCACTGTCTCCCGCAATCTACGAGCTGCTGCACAGGATTCCGTTCATACGCTGGTGCGTTTTTGGCGAGAAAAAACGTTAACTTCGCGATATGAAATTATTACGTGAAATACTGGGCTATGTCCTGGGAGGAGTGTTGTTTGTGGGGCTGATGCCCGCGGTAATGTGGCTTGCTACGGGTATGCCGGCTTTGGAGCACATTGGTGCTTTAAGAGCCTGTATAACAGGTGTTCTGATGATTGGCGGACTGTCGCTGAGCGTGTGGACTATCGTTTACATGAAGCGTCAGGGCAAGGGAAATCCCATGGATGCTTTCGGTCATGAGGTTGCTCCGCGCACACAGCATCTGATGGTTGCAGGCCCATACAGAATTAACCGCAATCCCATGCTCACTGGTACTCTGACTTACCTGGCCGGTGCTGCCGTATGGCTTTGGAGCTGGCAGGCTGTGGCGGTTTGGGTTGCTTTCTTCGGCATCATGTTCGTGCAGGTGTTGAGTGAGGAACGCCGCCTGCGCCGCGATTTTGGCGCAGAGTATGAGGAGTATTGCCGTCATTCACGCAGATTTTAATAAGTAACTATGAATATCAGATTAGAAGAGAAAAAAGATTGGCGTGAGGTTGAGAACCTTACGCGTGAGGCATTCTGGAACGTTTACAAGCCGGGATGCGTGGAGCATTATGTGCTCAATCAATATAGAAGTAATCCGGATTTCATTCCGGAGCTGGATTATGTGATGATAGAGGATGACAAGATAATAGGTCATGTGATGTTCTCAAAGGCAGAGATTGTACTTGATAACGGAACTAAGTTTGCATCATGGACATTCGGACCCATAAGCATTCACCCGGAATACAAGCGCAAGGGCTATGGTCTGAAACTTCTTCAATACGCATTGGATAAGGCTCGCAGTATGGGTATCGGCCTTCTTTGTATGGAGGGTAATATTGATTTCTACAAACATGCGGGCTTTAATATGGCCAGCAAGTTAAAGATACATTATCACGCAGAACCCAGAGAGTCTGATGTGCCATATTTCCTGGCTCAGGAACTCATCCCGGGCTATTGGAGCGGGCGAGAGGGTACTTACTGCCCGCCGGCCGGTTATTTTGTGGCCGATACTGATCCCGCAGGATTTGAGGCTTATGAGGCTACGTTCCCGGCTAAGGAAAAGGCTTTCCAGCCCGGTCAGTTGCCTCAGTTCTGTCAGAGCTGCGGTATGCCCCTAACCAAGGATGAGGATTGTGGTACAAATGCCGATGGCAGCATAAACTACGACTACTGCAAGTACTGTTTCGCCGATGGTCACTTTCTGCAGGAAATGACTATGGATCAGATGATTGAGCATTGCGTCCAGTTTGTGGATGAGGTAAACAAAAACATGCCCAAACCCATGACGCGTGATGAGTATAAACAGATGATGTACGGATTCTTTCCAATGCTTAAGAGATGGAAAAAATGATTGCAATTTGTGGCTTGGATTGTTACAAGTGCGATGCTTACATCGCAACGCAGACTGACAACCAGGAACTGCGTATAAAGACCGCCAAACTGTGGGCTGAACTAAACAACGCGCCGATACTACCGGAGCACATCAACTGTGACGGCTGTCGTGCGTGTGGCCGTAAGACATTCTTCTGTGACCAGTTGTGTCAGGTCCGCCAATGCGCTTTGAAGCGTGGAGTAACCACCTGCGCAGATTGTGCTGAGTTGGAAAAATGTTCAATCGTAGCCGCAATTCACGCTCATAATCCTGCCGCGCTTGAAAACCTGAGAAACTTGATACAAAACATGTGAGGTGCATTAACGTCTATCTCACGTTTAGACAGTTAAGATTAATGAGTAAGATTATAGTTTATGCCAGCCGATACGGCTCCACCAAGCGTTATGCCGATAGGCTGTCAGAGTTGACTGGCGTTGAGGCTGTTGATTACAGCAAGGTTAAGGATATATCGGCCTATGATAAAGTAATTTACATGGGCTCAATCCTGGCTGGAACAGTAACTGGTCTCAAAAAGACCGTCAGCAAAATGCAGGCCGGTCAGGAACTTGTGATTGTCAGCGTAGGAATGCTTGACCCTAAGGATCCGGAGAATGTTGCTGGCATACGTAGCATAATTAAACAGCAGATTCCGGCGGAGTTTTATGATGAGAGCAAGATATTCCATCTGCACGGGTGCATTGATTATCCTAATCTCAAGCTTTCGCACCGTATGCTCATGTCTATGATGCGCTCCATGGCCTCCAAGAAACC
>JAFZKA010000076.1 GCA_017551925.1 Bacteroidaceae bacterium
TACCATAGCGTTTGTGGATATAGTATTCACTATACCCATCCTCAATCATCTTCATGTAATTGAGGCGATCTTCATAAGAATGAATTTTTGACATAAGAAACCCCAAAAGTTTTTTGTCTAACTTTTGGGGTTCATGTCAGTTCCTACTGTGTCACTTTTTGTGTACTTTTGTATTATGAGAGATAAATATGCACTGTTTTTTGATATTGACGGAACACTTGTGAGTTTCAACACCCATGAGATTCCGGCATCGACCGTGAGAGCCTTGACTGAGGCTAAGGAAAACGGTTCCCAGATATATATTGCAACAGGGCGTCCGCCGATGATAATCACTAATTTAGGTCAGATTGAACATCTTATTGACGGATTTATCACTATAAATGGTGCACTATGCTATATCGGTCATGAACAGGTTTGTTGTCACCCGATACCTGCTGAGGATGTGATGACATGTGTTCAGGATTCGCAGGCCAAGGGCTATGGCCTGATTGTTGTGGGGCAGGACCAGGTGGCCGTACTTGACCCTACTGGCAGCGTGGACCGCATATTCCGTCTGTTCCTGAATGTGAAAGAGTTTGCTGAACCTTCACCGCTTGAAGAGGTGTTGCGTCAGGATATTCTGCAACTGACCGCCTTTTTTGATGCGGATTATGAAAAGGATATGCTGGCACGCATGCCTCATTGCGTGTCGGGCCGATGGCATCCCGAGTTTACCGATATCACTGCCCGTGAGGCCGATAAGGGCAAGGGCATTCTGGCAATTGCACGGCACCAGGGCTTTGATGCCAGCCGTACCATTGCCTTTGGTGACGGAGGCAATGACCTCTCAATGATTCGGCAGGCCGGAACAGGTGTCGCCATGGCTAATGCCACCGATGAACTCAAACAGCGGGCCGATTACATCACCACCTCAGTTGATGATGACGGAATCCTTAAAGCCCTCCGCCATTTCAATGTCATTTACTAATATCATCCTATGTATTCACGAATGCTTTTGTTCTGATTTTGCCTCAGGCGGCGGATGGCGCGTTCCTTGATCTGGCGCACGCGCTCACGGGTCAGGCCGAACTTGTCGGCAATATCTTCAAGGGTGGCTTCTTGACATCCTATGCCAAAGAACATCCGGATTATTTCGCGCTCGCGGTCAGTCAGGATTGATAGGGCACGTTCTATCTCCTTTGATAGTGATTCGGCCATCAGGGCGTTGTCTGCATTGGGGAAGTCTTCATTCGTCATCACATCAAGCAGACTGTTGTCCTCACCATCATGATAATAGAGAGCTAAAAAACGATACGTGAATTGGAAGCAGAATTTGCATAATACGACTGTCTTTGCATGGTGCAGGACAACGGTACAGCGGGACAGTTATTTTTGGCGGGTATGAAGACATTTAACTGTCCCGCTGTCCGCTGTCCCGCTACTGAAATTTCCAGAAAAATCAGGCCCGCTAGTTAGAGCGCAAAAAATCCCTAGTTAAGCAGAAAAAGAAGGACACAAATGGACTTTAATCCCCGTGTCAATTATTCTGGTTTATCAGATTAACCACCACTTTCACCATTATATCCTTTTCATCGGGACGACTCTCGGCAATCATCAGAGTTAGGGCAACAAGTGTGTTGTCTGGCAGTCGTTTTGAACCGTCGGGCCGATAAAGGATGCGGTTCTCATTTAGGAACCAGAGGAACAGAGTCGCTGCTATGCGTTTGTTGCCGTCGCTGAAAGAGTGGTTCTTGGTTACCAGATATAGCAGCATTGCGGCTTTCTCTTCAACGCTGGGATAGAGTTCCTCACCTCCAAACGTCTGGTAGATCTGCCCTATGCTGCTCTTGAAAGAATCATCCTTCTCATTGCCGAACAAAATAGAACCGCCAAAACGATTGCGTAGTTTTACAATCTCCTCCATAGCGTTCTCATATGTAGCGTGGAAACGTTCTTCTTGAGTTGTTTGGCTTATTGTCAAACGCTGGTAGTCATAGTTGTCAAGGGTATCAAGAGCATAGGTGTAGTCTGTCACCACCTCAAACAGGGCGTTGGTTTCATCGGTAGAAATTAGGGATTGATTTTGGATTGTACGTCCTAACATACCCACCAGTTGGCGTAACTCGGAAATCTGTTCACGGCGCATACGCTCATTTACGGCATAACCTTTGATAAGGTATTGTTTCAATACTTCATTGGCCCACTGGCGAAAATGTACACCACGTTTAGAATTTACGCGATAACCAACAGAAATTATCATATCCAGATTATAAAATGGTATGATACGCTTAATGGTCCTATTTCCTTCTGTTCGAACTTGTGCCTTTTTTGCACAGGTTGACATCTTCTTTAGTTCCTTGTTTTTATAAATATTGTTGATGTGACGGACGATGGATGTCCTATCTGTTTGGAACAAATCGGCCATTTGTGCTTGTGTAAGCCAGACAGTTTCATTTACTAATCTCACTTCAATCTTGGTTTGTCCATCAGGAGTGTTGTAGAGGAGAATTTCTCCTTTGTTTGTTGCGTTGGTATTCATGATTTTTATGTGGTTTTATAACGTTTTCTACAAAGATAGACATAGAGATTTACCTTGCCAAATCTTTGCAAGGTTTGCAATAGACAATCAGGGTGGCTACAGTATCTCTCTTGCAATCCAGGCGCAAGCCTCAGCATCAGCAAGTGCGTGGTGATGATTCTCTAATTGGTAGCCACAGGCGGCAGCAACTGTCTGCAGTTGGTGGTTTACCAAAGATGGTAATTTTCTGCGTGAGCAGCAAAGGGTGTCATAAAAGACATAGTCGGGGTAATCCATCTGATATGTACGGAATACGGCCTTTAGACAACCCTCGTCAAACTGGCTGTTGTGCGCTACAAGGGGCAGGCCTTCAATCATCGGCTCAATTTTGGCCCAGACATCGGGAAATACGGGCGCGTTGTATGTGTCGCGGCTGCATAATCCGTGCACCTGCTGGCACCAATAGTTGTAATAATTGGGCTCCGGCTTTATGAGCGAGTAGAACGAATCAACAATTTCACCGTTACGCACGATGACAATACCCACTGAGCATACAGAACTTCGCTCTCTGTTCGCTGTTTCAAAATCTATTGCGGCAAAATCTTTCATAATAATGTGTTACGAACGGATGCTGATATGTGCAAAGGTATTCACAATGTTTGCCAAAATGTGGCAGTTCATCTGTCGTTTTAGAATCATACCCGTTTGAAATAATAGGCAAATATACATTATCTTTGCATTAGTCATTGATTTAAACCAAAATATGCCTAAACTGATTTCATGTGGCAAAGAGTTGATTCGCATCAATCCCGCCGGCAATAAGATAGAGTATTCCGTAACCGCAGGTCGTTCATGGTCCACCCGATATGTGGGCTCGTCATGCGGTACATTTATTGATTTGTTGGAATATGGCAGAGAACTTATAGCCTTAACCAGCAAGGGAGTCTATTATTCCGTAACTCAGGGCCGAAGTTGGTCATCCAGATATATCAGTTCATCATTCGGAGAGTTTCAATCCCTTGCCGATGGCGGCCGGGAGTTGCTGATGCAAACCTCAAAGGGCCTCTATTACAGTGTGACCGCCGGCCGCTCCTGGTCAAGACGAAACTAGTATCAACAGCCATCCAGAAATAAGTCTTGGTTTCCGAATTATTCGCATAAGTGATATATACCCACTTCCCAGCGCGTATAGCTTTCACTAGCATTTTTCCAATGCTTTCATTCATCACTCGACTCCGTGTATATTCCTTTTCATAAATATCGTAACTGAATATCACATTGATGTGTATAAAGTTACTTATTTATGTTTTGTAGTTACAAACATAAGCAAAATAGTGTATTGTTCTGATATTTTTAGCAGTTTGTTTGCTATATGACGGATTTATATCTAACTTGCCGGCGATATGTTAAGTAGACGCGAATATATTAAAAGAATTAAGGCTCACACTGGAACCATTGTTGAGGACTTCGGTGTGCGTTCACTTTGTTTATTCGGCTCCGTGGCACGAAATGAGCAGAATGAATCAAGTGATATTGACATTTTTGTTGATATGGAGCCTGATTTCTTGAAAATGGCCGGCCTTAAACAATACCTTGAAAGTTTGCTTGATCACAATGTTGATATCATAAGGAAACATAGTAATAATGATAAACTACTAATACAACAAATTGAAAAAGATGGAATCTATATCATCAGAGAAAATGCCTCTAGTATGGCATACGCTTGACAAACTTGAAAAGTAATCCACTTCTCCAAGCCATTGCTTTTTTAAGGAGCAGTGTGCTCCAGTAAAAGAATAATTATTGCTGGAATGGTTCTGATTGATGTCGTCACAAATTGTGATGACATCAGATTGTTATATGTTGATAAATAGAAGAAGTGGGTGGCTGAAAAGTGTGGGGAAATGAGTACCTTTGTGAACTCAAATTTTAGTAACTGAAATGATTATCTTTTTCAAGAACCCTACGGGCACGATTGTTGCCACTGAGACTGTTTCAAAACTGCAGGCTGAGGATGTTAAGAAGCTGAGCTGGCTGTATGGTAATGCCACCGCTCTGGACCAGGAGTCACTGGATGGTTTCTTTGTCGGTCCGCGCCGCGAGATGATTACTCCCTGGAGTACAAATGCTGTGGAGATTACCCAGAACATGGGTCTTAAGGGCATAAGCCGTATTGAGGAGTATTTCCCGGTAGCCAATGCCGATGCAGACTATGACCCCATGTTGCAGCGCCTTTACAAGGGTCTTGACCAGAAGATTTTCACTGTCGATATCAAGCCGCAGCCTATCCTTTTCATTGAGGATCTGAACTCTTACAACGAGCAGGAGGGTCTGGCTCTCTCCAAGGAGGAGATTGAGTACCTGCACAAGGTGGAGGGTGAGTTGGGCCGCAAGCTGACTGACAGCGAGGTGTTCGGCTTTGCGCAGATCAACTCAGAGCACTGCCGCCACAAGATTTTTGGTGGTAAGTTCATCATCGATGGTAAGGAGATGGAGTCATCACTCTTTAGCCTCATCAAGAAGACCACTCAGGAGAACCCCAACCGCATACTTTCGGCCTACAAGGATAATGTGGCATTTGCGCAGGGTCCGGTTGTAGAGCAGTTTGCTCCGGCAGACCATTCAACATCAGATTGGTTCATAATCAAGAACATAGAGACCGTTATCTCACTTAAGGCCGAGACTCATAACTTCCCCACCACGGTTGAGCCGTTCAACGGTGCATCAACGGGTACGGGCGGTGAGATCCGTGACCGTATGGGTGGTGGTACAGGTTCATGGCCTATTGCAGGTACTGCTGTCTATATGACATCATATCCGCGCAATGATGAGAGCCGCTCATGGGAAAAGCCTATGAAGGAGCGCAAGTGGCTCTATCAGACTCCTGAGCAGATTCTTATCAAGGCGTCTAACGGTGCATCGGACTTTGGTAACAAGTTCGGACAGCCGCTTATCTGCGGTTCGCTGCTTACTTTTGAGCATCAGGAGAACGGCGAGCAATATGGTTATGACAAGGTTATAATGCTGGCCGGCGGTGTTGGTTACGGTACCAAGCGTGACTGCATCAAGGGCACTCCCAAGAAGGGTAACAAGATTGTGGTGCTGGGTGGTGACAACTACCGCATCGGTCTGGGCGGCGGATCAGTTTCATCAGTTGAGACGGGCCGATATTCATCCGGTATTGAGTTGAACGCCGTTCAGCGTGCCAATGCTGAGATGCAGAAACGTGCTTACAACGTTACACGTGCTCTCTGCGAGGAGGATACCAACCCGATAGTTTCAATTCACGATCATGGATCAGCCGGTCACGTTAACTGCCTCTCTGAGCTGGTTGAGGAGTGTGGAGGTCTGATTGACATGAGCAAGCTGCCGGTTGGTGACAAGACTCTGTCATCAAAGGAGATTATTGCCAATGAGTCACAGGAGCGCATGGGCCTGTTGATTGATGAGAAGTCAATTGAGCACGTTAAGAAGATTGCCGAGCGTGAGCGCGCCCCGATGTATGTGGTTGGTGAGACCACGGGTGATGCCCGCTTTGCCTTTGAGCAGGCCGATGGCGTGCGTCCGTTTGACCTGGCCGTAAGCCAGATGTTCGGTTCATCGCCCAAGACTTATATGGTTGATGAGACCGTTGAGCGCAAGTATGAGAATGTTACATATAGTGATGATAAAATTGAGGAGTACCTGGGTAATGTGCTGCAGCTTGAGGCTGTTGCATGCAAGGACTGGCTCACCAACAAGGTTGACCGTTCCGTAACAGGTAAGATTGCACGCCAGCAGTGCCAGGGTAAGCTGCAGTTGCCGCTCTCTGACTGCGGTGTTGTAGCACTTGACTATCGTGGCAAGAAGGGTATAGCAACGGCTATCGGTCATGCTCCGCAGGCTGGTCTGGCTGATCCCGCTGCAGGCTCAGTGCTGTCAGTTGCCGAGTCATTGACCAACATAGTATTTGCTCCGCTGGCACAGGGACTCAAGACCGTATCACTCTCTGCCAACTGGATGTGGCCCTGCCGCGCTCAGAAGGGTGAGGATGCACGCTTGTACAGCGGTGTAAAGGCTCTGTCAGACTTCTGCCTTGAACTGGGAATCAATGTTCCTACCGGAAAGGATTCACTCTCCATGACCCAGAAGTACCCTGATGGCAGCAAGATTATCAGCCCGGGTACCGTGATTGTTTCATCGGGCGGTGAGGTATCAGATATACGTAAGGTTGTATCACCTGTGCTTGCAGACCGCAAGGACAGCGTGCTGATTCATATTGATTTCAGCTTTGATGAGCAGCGTCTGGGTGGATCCGCTCTGGCTCAGTCACTTGACCGCATT
Source organism: Bacteroidaceae bacterium (assembly GCA_017551925.1). GTDB lineage: Bacteria > Bacteroidota > Bacteroidia > Bacteroidales > Bacteroidaceae > Colenecus. Next base: position 6,821 of record JAFZKA010000076.1, read on the forward strand.
GGCAGTGACGTTCCCACAGTCAAGAACCCCGAGTATTTTGCCGACGCATTCAACGCCGTTCAGAAACTCATTGACAAGCGTCAGGTTCTGGCCGGTCACGATATCTCTGCCGGCGGTCTGGTGGTAACACTGCTTGAGATGTGCTTTGCCAATCCTCAGGGCGGTCTGGAGGTAAGTCTGGACAAGCTCACGGGTAAGGATCTTACAAGCATGCTGTTTGCTGAGAACCCGGGCGTTGTGCTGCAGGTAGAGAGCAAGAAACTGGATGCCGTAAGCTCATACCTTGATGAGGCTGGTGTGGGCTACGCAGTAATTGGTCGTCCGGCCGATGCACGCACGCTCTATATCCGTCGCGGCAAGAAGGCTCTTACCATTGACATTGATAAGATGCGTGACCTCTGGTATAAGACCTCATACCTGCTGGACCGCAAGCAGTCATTCAACGGCTGTGCCGATAAACGTTACAAGAACTACTCCAAGCAGCCCATGGACATCAAGATTGCCTACAACTTTACAGGCAAGCTGAGCCAGTTCGGTCTGGATCCAGACCGCCGCACACCGAGCGGTGTCAAGGCTGCAATAATTCGTGAGAAGGGTACCAACGGTGAGCGTGAGATGGCTTACACTCTGTGGCTGGCCGGATTTGATGTAAAGGATGTTACAATGACTGATTTGGTAAGCGGCCGCGAGACACTTGATGACATCAACATGATTGTGTTCTGCGGCGGATTCTCCAACTCTGATGTCCTGGGTTCTGCCAAGGGCTGGGCCGGTGCATTCCTGTTCAACCCCAAGGCCAAGGAGACTCTGGATCGTTTCTACGCGCGTAAGGACACCCTGTCACTGGGTATCTGCAATGGTTGTCAGTTGATGATAGAGCTTGGTCTTATCAATCCAGATTATGAAAAACAGGCACACATGCTGCATAATGACTCACACAAGTTTGAGTCAGCTTTTCTGGGTCTGACCATTCCGCAGAATGATAGCGTGATGTTCAAGACCTTAGGCGGCAGCCGTTTGGGCGTCTGGGTGGCTCACGGTGAGGGCAAGTTCTCACTGCCTTACCCTGAGGACAAGTACAACGTAATTGCAAAATATACATACGCCGATTATCCCGCTAATCCTAACGGATCTGATTACAATGTGGCAGGTATAGCAAGTGCCGATGGCCGTCACGTAGCTATGATGCCGCATCCCGAGCGCGCCATATTCCCGTGGCAGTGCGGATACTATCCCGCTGAGCGCATAGATGATGAGATTACCCCGTGGATTGAGGCATTCGTTAATGCCCGCAAGTGGGTTGAGGCTCACAAGTAAGCTCTCTTATACCTGCTGCCTATGCTGTGGACTCTGTTCATCACCTTTTTTAAAATAGGCCTGTTTACATTAGGCGGCGGGTATGCCATGATTCCGCTCATTGAGCGTGAGGTGGTGGA
>JAFZKA010000077.1 GCA_017551925.1 Bacteroidaceae bacterium
GAGGAGAAATATCCTATCGGTTCAAAGCACACCGCTACCGTTCGCAACTTTACCAACTTTGGTATCTTTGTTGAGATTGAGGAGGGTGTTGACGGCCTGATCCACATCAGCGACCTGAGTTGGACCAAGAAGGTTAAGCATCCTTCAGAGTTCACCACCATCGGTGCTTCAATTGATGTTGTAGTTCTTGAAATAGACAAGGAGAACCGTCGTCTCAGCCTTGGTCACAAGCAGCTTGAGGAGAATCCTTGGGATGCATATGAGTCAATCTACACCGTTGATTCTATCCATGAGGGTAAGATCATCGAGATGATGGACAAGGGTGCAGTTATCCAGCTCGCTGAGGGCGTTGAGGGCTTTGCTACTCCTAAGCATCTTGTTAAGGAGGACGGCTCACAGGCACAGCAGGGTGAGACTCTCCAGTTCAAGGTAATTGAGTTCAACAAGGATTCAAAGAGAATAATCCTTTCACACAGCCGCATATTTGAGGATATCGCCAAGGCCGAGGCTAAGGCTGAAAAGAAAGCCGCTCGCAAGGCTGGCGCCAAGAAGGAGAAAGAGGAGCCGGTTATCCAGAACCAGGCCGCTTCAACCACTCTCGGTGACATTGATGCTCTTGCAGCACTCAAAGAGCAGCTTGAAGGAGGTAACAAGTAATCCTTGATTATCACTTTTTAATAAAAGGACCGCATATGTGTGCGGCCCTTTTTTTGTACCTTTGGTCCCACAATATGGAAAAGTTCAGCATTACCATACTTGGTTGCGGCTCAGCAACCCCCAGCCCCAAGCATTACACATCATCGCAGGTGGTCGATATTCGCGGCAAACTGTTCATGGTGGATTGTGGTGAGGGTACGCAAATACAGTTGCGCCGCTCACGTGTGGCATTTGCACGCATCAACCATATTTTCATCTCTCATCTGCATGGTGACCACTGCTTCGGGCTGTTGGGTATGATATCCACATTCGGACTGTTGGGCAGGACAGCACCTCTTTATATACACGCGCCTGAACAACTATGGAGCATTCTTGAAAAAGAACTTGACTTTTACTATCATGACCTGGAATACCAAGTGGAGTTCATGGGCTTTGATCCCGGCAAAACAACCGTAGTTTATGATGACCGGTCACTCTCAGTAACAGCATTCCCGCTCAGGCACCGCGTTCCATGTGCAGGATTCCTGTTTCAGGAAAAGACAACGGCTGACCATCTGGACCGTGAGGCTGCCGATTTCTACGGCGTACCCCAATGGGACTACAACCGCATAAAAGAAGGCGGTGACTTTATCACTGCCGACGGCACTCTTATACCCCACTCCCGCCTTACCGTTCCTGCAGAGCCCGGCCGCAGTTACGCCTACTGCTGTGACACCATATACAACCCGTCAATGATACCTGTTATCAAAGGTGTAAACCTGATGTATCATGACTGCACATACTCCATACAGGATGCAGAACGTGCACAAAAGCATTTTCACAGCACCGCTGCCGATGCCGCCCGCACCGCACTTGATGCCGGAGCAGGCCAACTCATTCTAGGTCATTTTTCTGCCCGATATCCTGATGAAAGCGTCCTGCTCAATGAGGCTCAGCAGATATTCCCAAGCACCATCCTTGCCAAGGAGAACCTGACCGTAACAATCTGACACTATGGCAATGATGGCATATGATGAACGCAGGATACTGGAAATGCTCCGTGAGGATGACATTTCACGCCGTCGTGCCTTTGAGTCAATTGTAAACAATTTCAGCGAACAGTTATATTGGCAGATACGTCACATGGTACTGTCACATGATGATGCCAATGACATACTCCAGAACACTTTCATAAAAGCCTGGACCAACATAGACTCCTTTATGGGCTATTCGCGTATATCCACATGGCTCTACCGCATAGCCGTAAATGAGACCCTGACGTTCCTTAACCGTCAGAAAACGACCGTACCGTTGGATACCGATGAAGATGGCGAACTCAGCATAGCCGACCGTCTGGAGAGTGACCCCTATTTTGACGGAGACCTTACGGAACGCCAACTTCAGGAGGCCATAGCCACCCTGCCTGACAAGCAGCGAATGGTCTTCAACATGAAGTATTTCAATGAAATGAAATATGAAGAGATATCTGAGGTTCTTGGAACCAGCGTAGGAGCCCTTAAGGCATCATTTCATATCGCTGTAAAGAAAATTGAAGAGTATTTCAATAATATTGATTAAACCATTTAATTGAAAACCAGTCAAAACATCGGATGAAGAAAGAGAGTTTATACAAGATTGATGAACGCCAGGCACGCAGGCCGTTCACTGTTCCGCAGGGTTACTTTGAAAACCTTACGCAGAACATCATGGCCTCACTGCCCGAGCAGGAGTCAATCTATTCCTCAAAAATTATTGTTACGCCGTGGATGCGCATCAGACCGTATCTGTATGCAGCAGCCGCGTTTGCCGGCATATTCTTCTGTCTAAAGGCCGCTGTTGGCATCAATTCACGCAATAATGAGGCACAGTATGCCCAGGCAGAAGAGACTACCATCTACTCTGACGAGTACATTGATTCATTCCTTGAAACAGCAATGATCAATGACTACACTCTTTACTACACTTTAGTTGAATCTGGTAATTGACCAGCGTATGAAACATCTCCTTTCGATTGCATGCCTATTGGTATCACTGTCTGTTGCCGCCCAGGTGCAACAGCCCAACGGCCAATGGCCTAACGCCAGGCAACAGCGTCAAGGCTGGAACCAGCGTCAAAATCCTAACGGCAACCCCAACCAGGGCCCCAATCGTGTTGTCCAGTTCTCACCTGCAGAATATGCCCAACAGCAGAGAGAGTTCTTTACCAAGAACGCAGAACTGACACAGGCCGAGGCCGATGCGTTCTTCCCAATCTATAACGAACTACAGCAAAAGAAACGCGAACTCAATCGCGAGATAAGAATCATAATGCGCCAGGAACCCGGCACCCAGGTTTCAGAGGAGCAGAGCCTCAAAGCCATTGACGCCAAGGCCGATGTCAACATCAAGATAGCAGACCTTGAAAAAGAGTATCTGCAGAAATTCAAACAGGTTCTCCCCGCCTCCAAGATCCTAAAGATCCAAAACGCCGAGGAGCAGTTCAACAGCCAGATCCTTAAAGATATACAACAGTCACGCGGACACCAATTCCAACAGAGCCAGAACCGTCCCGGGCAACCCCAATTCAACCCTCAACCCAACAGGCCCTGGCAACAAGCCCAGCAGAACCAATAACAAAAAATGACACAGGGAAGCAATCCTACTGTGTCATTTCTTTTTAAAACTGGACGTTATGTCAATCAGTTGACCGGAGTCGATCCGGTACATACGCTGGTTGGTATTGGGATTTGGCAATGGGCCCTTGGCCTCGATGTACGGGCCCACCTTTACATAATCCAATGATTCAGTCCTGAAACAGTCCGGCAGTTTCTGACGTCCTGAATACCATGCTGTCTTGAGCCCGGCGGCATGTACACGGTCAGCAAGGCGCATCACCTCCTGCGGTTCGCGGTCACCGCCCATAAAGCAGACACAGGTCACATCACGTCCATAGCGTTCCAGCAAGCCGTCCAGCATGTCATCATCAAGCGGATAACCTATATCATCCTGCAGTTGGGGGCTATGGCAGCCTGGACAGCAATTAGGACACTGGGAGAGGTTAAGCGATAGCGTAACCTCTCCCGGTACATCCTGAAAAACTATGTCGTATGACGCAATCTTCATTTAAAGAGTAGCGTAATAACGCTTACTTGCCTCTACCTGACGGGCTGCAGAGAAGTTGCTCACGCGCTTCATATAACCGATGATACGTGTCAGATAATCCACATTGGTTGAATGGCAGTGCGGGCACTCCTTAAGATAGCGCTTGTCAATGTTTCCACAATCGTTGCAGATGGTGTTGGGAATGTTGAACGTAAAGTAGTTGCAACCCTCCTGAGCAGCCACCCTGAGCAACTGACGATACTGAGCCTTTGACAGATGCTCCTCCAGATTGCAGTGCAGTGCAGAACCACCGGTCAGATGCTCAATGTACTTGACACCGTGCAGACGGAAACGGTCAATCACATTCAGCGTATTATCCTCAACCTTGTAGAAATAACTGTTGTAGCAGTCACGCGGAACAACGTAACCGTCCTCCTTATCCCACTTGGCGTTCTTTACACCTACGTTCTCAGCAGGAATCATTTCACAGTTGAACATAACGCCCTTGGTGCGATACTGCTTGTTCAGTTTCTCAATGATGCCAAGAACGGTCTGTACATACTCAGTATAGCGCGGATTGTCACTGATCTCAATACCCAGGAACTCTGCGCTCTCAACAAGTCCGTTCACACCGATAGTCAGATACTGACGGCCTATATTGATATAACCTGAATCAAACAACGGCAGCATGCCCTTGCTCTGCAACTCCTTGAGGTTCTCGTTGTAAGCCAACTGGACCTTATGCATCAGATCAACAACCTCCTCAATATATTTCTGATAAGGTATGCCCATGCGTGATGCATACTGAACGCAACGGTTCAGGTTGATGGTAAGCACACTCTTTGAACCTGTGCTCACGCCACCGGCACCAAGTGTATATGAGAATCCGTTATCGGTAATCTGGTTACGCAAGCGGCAGCAACTTGAAAGTGAGTCAGCATTGTCACTGATATAGGTAAAGAATGAGTGACCCTCGGCATACATCTCGGCAGTAAAGTCACCGTACTCCTTATCTTTTACATCACCGTTCTCTGTAAGCAGAGCCATGGTCTCGACAGGGAATGTGAGCACGCAGCGCAGACGCTCCTGGTTGAACCATTTCATGAAACGCTTCTGCAACCATGAGAGTGACTCCCAATGAGGTTTCTCGCCATCGGGGAAACGGAACTCGCCGAACAGTGACTCAAAGTAATAGCGGTCATAGTAACTGATGTTCCAGAACACTGACTGGAAATTACGTGCACCGGTAGGCTGGTTGATTGAGTAAACCACCTGCTGGAAATAGTCAGTGATAACCTTATCTATTGTGCGTTTCTTTATGCTCAGGTCAACAACCTCATCGGCACGCTTATAGTAATCCTCACCGTACTCCTTCTCAATGAAGTAGTTCATGTACATAAGGAACTCAGGGGTAGCGCATGCACCTGACAGCATTGATGATACCATGAATACCATGTTGATGAAACCGCCGCAGAAAGCCTTCAGGTTGGTAGGCTGTGTTGCATTGCCGCCTATTGACTTGGTGCCGCCCAGCAGCCACGGATACATGGTGATACTGGCGCAGTAGTTAGCCAGGTTGGTCTCATCATTCTTGTAGATGAAATGCTGATGCAGCAGGCTGATGTACTTGTCTGCCACCTCCTTGCCGAACATCTGGCGTATGCGGTCGCACAGCAGACGACGGTTCAGACGGATAAAGCCCTTTTTAGGCAACTCACCGATAAGAGTTGCAATGTTCTTGTTCTCCACATTAGCATTGGCGTCGAACTTGCTTCCTTCAGCAGCATTCGCAGCCTGACAATAGCCCATTAAGAACTCCAGTTTGGATTTAGTCTCACGGTCCTCTGCGTGACGGTTGCGGTACAGCATGTACGTTTTGGCAACCTGATAATAGCCCTCGGCCATAAGAGCCACCTCGACCTGGTTCTGGATCTCCTCCACGCTGATGCCGCTCTGAATGATCAGATGGCTCAGGATACCGGTCATAACCTCCTCAGTAGCAAATGCTCCCGATGCAAGGAATGATTTGGCAATTGCAGCCTTAATCTTGTCAATGGTAAACACCTCGTGCTTACCATCACGTTTTACAATATATGTTTCCATAAAAAACTAAAAGTATTCATCATATCAACACTGCAGAGAGAACCCGCCTCTCCACAAAAAAGCATTATCATTCAGGATAATTCCCTTTGGTCCCGCTCTTGTAGTCCTGCAAGAACCAAGGACCCTTCAATCATCATCGGCAGGTCTTCTGACTCATCCCGTCCGGCGCGCCTTCCCAGCCCGTCAGGCCAGTGGCAGAGAGTGCATCGGGCTTATAATAAAGGACTTACAGCAGCAGGTACTGTTCCGGATTTGCACCGGATTCCAAATTATTCCTTTAGGGTGCCGCCCTTTCGGAAACCAATGACGTACGCAAAGATATGATAAAAACAATAACTTGATACAGCCTGTTGATAACAAAAATGCCCTTATTTCACAGAAGTTTTCAACAGGTCCGCCTACAAATGTTTCTTTCCCATTTTGGGAAACTTTTTTAATTTTTTTCTGAGAAAAGTTTTCCAAAATGTATAACTTTGGATTGAGAAAAAGTAGAAAGTAATGGCACTAAAAAGATTCGGAGTATCACTTGAAGATGAACTTTTGGAGTCATTGGACTCATTTGTAAAGGATGACGGCTTTGCAAACCGCTCACAGGCCATACGTTTCCTGATTGAGAAAAACCTGGCTGAAAAGAAATGGCAATGCAACCATATTGTGGCCGGCACCATATTCATAATATATGATCAACAGCGCTCCGATATCTGCGCCCGCATATCGGAAATACAGATAGCCCACCAAAGCCTTATCCTTTCATCATCACAGCATTACATCATTGAGGGCACTTGCCTGCACGTTTGCACTGTAATGGGGCAGGCACGCCAGTTGACCGCCCTGGCTGATGAAATGACATCTATAAAAGGCATCCGTCATGGCAAACTGCTGATGAGCCGTGCAGAATAAGCACCAACGCAAAAAAGTACAATTGGGGACTGTCCCCAATTGTATCATTTTCGTCATATAGTAACACGAATTTATTAAATCGTGTCATCTTTTTGCTTACCTTTGCCTCAAACACTTAATCAATTATGAACCGAATAACCCTATTAATTGCATCGGCATTCTTTTTCAACATTGCGAATGCCGCAGAGAGTACAGATGACCTCAAATCAGAAAACATCCAGGAGGTAGTAATAACCGGCACACGTTCAGCAACTGACGTAAGGCAACTTTCACAGACCGTAAACGTAATTGACCGTGCCGCCATTGAGGAGACCAACCGCACATCACTCCTGCCCCTGCTCAACGAGCAGGTTCCAGGCCTTTTCATCACCCAGCGCGGATACTCCGGTTATGGTGTTTCAGGCGGTGCAGCCGGCGCCATCTCCATGCGCGGCCTTTCAGGCACCTCATCACAGATGCTGGTACTTATAGACGGACATCCGAACTATGCAGGTATATACGGACACCCTATCGCAGACTCATATCAGTCACTCATGACAGAGAGAGTTGAGGTACTGCGCGGTCCCGCATCACTCCTTTACGGCTCCAAGGCTATGGGAGGCGTGATAAATATAGTGACAAAGAAGCCTGCAGACGGCACTCACTCCCGCTTCCATGCCGGTTATGGCTCTTTCAATACAGTTGAAACCGAATATACAGCCGATTCCAGAATCGGCAAATTCAGCACAACCGGAAGCGCCATGTACAACCGTTCAGACGGTCATGACAAAAACCTGAATTTTGAACAGTATGGAGGTTACCTCAAATTCGGCTATGACATCTCAGACAACTGGAGCGCCTCTGCAAACCTTGATGTGACACGTTTCAAAGCATCACATCCCGGTACTGAGAGCAAGCCTCTTGAAGATGCCGATCAGGATATCACCCGTGGAACCACAGCCCTGTTCCTTGAGAACAGTTATGAAAAGACATCGGGTGCTGTCAGTCTGTTCTACAGTTGGGGAAACCATTGGATAAATGACGGATATAATCCAAATACAGAAACTCCCAAACAGTTCCGCTTTACCTCATATGATGAAATGATGGGTGTTTCAGCCTGGCAGAGCCTAAACCTGTTTGAAGGCAATCGTCTGACATTGGGAGTTGACTACTACCATTACGGCGGCACAGCCTACAACGACTCTACAGAAGGCCGTCCAAGGGTGCTTCAGGTTGACAAGCGCATGGATGAACTGGCCGGTTATGTTGAGATGCGTCAGGCCATCGGCTCATTCCTTACACTGAACGCAGGTGTTCGCGCAGACCACAATTTCATTTCAGGCACAGAAATTGTCCCCCAGTTTGGTGCCGCGTTCCACCTGCCGGCAAATGCTGAGGTTAAGTTGTCTGCCGGTAGAGGATTCCGCTATCCGTTCCTGAGAGAGATGTACATGTATCCTCCTCAGAACCCGGACCTTAAAGCCGAATCTCTTTGGAACTATGAACTGGCATTCTCACAAAGTCTGCTGCAGGGCCATCTGAACTATGGAATCAACCTGTTTTACATTGATGCCGATAACATAATTCTCACGCTTCCAAAACCGAACGGTCCCGGTAAACTCAACCAGAACAGCGGAGAAATCAAGAACAACGGTGTTGAGGTACAGGCTTCATACCTTATTTCAAAGAGTTTTGCAGTGAACGGAAACTACAGTTATCTCCACATGGATACTCCTGTAATAGGTTCTCCTGAGCACAAAGCATATCTGGGCGGCACATTCAACAAGGACAGTTGGCATGTAAGCACAGGTCTCCAGTACATTAACGGTCTGTACTCTACCGTAGGTCCTGACAAGAAAGAGGATTTCCTGCTCTGGAATGCCCGCCTGTCATATCAGGTATCTGATATGCTCCAACTCTGGGTTAACGGTGACAACCTGCTGAACACCAAGTATCAGATAAATGACGGATACCCCATGCCGGGCATCGCCTTTATGGGTGGTGTAAACCTAAGTTTCTGACTATTCATCTAAACTAAAAAAGTGCGATGGCAAGGGACTGTCATCGCACTTTTCATTCTCCATCAAACATTACAGATCTGATGTGTCAGAAGTGGCCGGCTGGTATATTATAATCCAGTAGTCTCCTTCATCACCATCATCGTAATGGACTGCCACCAAGGCCTCAGTCTTTCCGTCGGCTGACAGATAGCGTTCATATTCCCTATTGTCCTGCTGACGTAAATACTTGTCCTTATATGTATAACCCTGACCTTCAAGTGAACTTTTAGCCACCTCAACGGGCGCGCCATCCAGGTCGTAGCAATAGGTAAGAGCATAACGAAGATTCTCACCCTCCTCTGTTTCAAACAAGTACTGTTCAGTAAGGGCCGGTGCCACAAAGTACCAATAGTGCCAGCAGTCATATTCTTTTGCCCAGAAATCAAGTTTGCCATTACCCGGTCTGCGCCATTGCTTTGCCTCATAATATTCCTTTACATCAGAAAGGCTGCAGCCCCAGTTAAGCAAGGGCTCACTGACAAGTTTGCCTGTATTGCGATCATGGCTCCACTTTATATAGTCCTGAAATGAACCATAAAACGGGGGCTGCCAACTGACACGGTCCAAGTTTGTGTAGTAAACAACATTTTCACCTAAATCAAGTGTCTGGTTTGCCTTGTTACCATGATACAGTATAAAATCGGCGGTTTGAGCATCTACAATACCCATCAGATGAATATTCAAGGAGTCACCGTGACACAAGGTGAAATAAATGCCACGACTATTCCCATACTGGACAGTACATCTCAGATCAAGTTCCTCAGTCATCAGCCATCTCTGGTCCTCGCCACGTGAAGGATCAAGATAAAAGCCTCCATAATACTGATTATGCTTGTCGTAGCGTACAAGCTGAACTGCACCATAACGTGAATCTGAATTCAGGTTATCAATCATGACATCAACTATGGCACCCATTGCCTTAGGTGACATGGTTACATTTGAGGCGCCATTGCCTACAGTGACAGCAGTGGCAGTATAACCGATGGCCGATACTGCATGGAGTCCGGAGTATTCAGGCTCAATGTACACGGTAGAAAGTTTATCCTCTCCATAAACCGCCCAACAAACATCGTCATTCCGAACAAAAGTCTGCCATACCACAAAGGTGTACTTTCCATCAGGCAAACTGTCCACCTGAATATTCTTCATCATATCAGAGCCGGTCTTAACACCGAGTTTGCGAACCAGACTCCCGTTAGCATCATAGATCAGAAGAGTGTCAATAATGAAAGCGTCATAGTTCCTGATATAAAACTCAACATCACTCTTCAAGTTCAACTCATCATAAAGGGATGCGGCATTCAAAGTAACATTTACAATACCGGCATTGTCAGAACGGTCTGTATCTTTATCGTTGTCACATGATGTAAACAACATTGTTGAGCAAGATACGACAGCAAGGATAATAATCAATAACTTTCTCATTGTCAATAAAATCTGTTGTCAGTAATAATCCTTTTATAATCAATGGCGTTTTGAGCCCTTTTTCCTTTTATTCTCCTTATGTTTCACATTATCCTTACGCTTTGAAGGCTTGTTCTCCGTGCGACCGGCACCGCGACGCGGCTTGCCGTTATCACTGCGGAAAAAAGAACGCCAGTCACCGTCATCAATGTCACGCCAGAAATCCTCATCCTGAGCAATCTGCACTTTAGGCGCACGCTGTGCGCTGTGACGGTCAATCTTTCCCGATGATTTGGAACCCCTACCCGCTTTCTCTTTTGTAAACGGCTTCTCATCACGATATGACTTTATCTCACGTGATGATTTCTTTTCCTTCCTTGGTTTCTCATCACGCTTGGATTCCTTCTCTCTTGCAGATCTCTCCCTGCGTGGTGCCGGTTTCTCTCTCGGAGCAGAAATAAAAGCGGCATCGTCACCGTCAACTGACTTTGTCTCTGCCACCTCTACGCTGACCTGACGGCCCTTATAGTTCACACCGTTCATTCCGGCAAGAATCTCCTCAGTATATTCCTCTGGGCACTCAAAGAATGAAAAGTTCTGCATCAGGTCGATACGGCCCACATCCACACGGCCGGCCACGTTGCGGTTCAGCATCTCTATGATGTGTACCGGCTGCACATGGTCTTTCTTACCTATATTTATAAAGAAGCGCGTATATCCCTTTTGCGCACGGCGGCGGTCCTTCTTTTTACGCTTTTCATCATCGGCATCCTTGCGGGTAACCTCCTCAAGTTCAGGAGCATCCTGATAATAACGTACAAAACGGCCGAACTCACGGGTCACAATGCGCTTAATGATGTCATTCTTGTCCATCCAGTCCAGACGGCGGAATATCTCAGGCAGGAATCCCTCAATCTGCTCCTCATTGACCTCAATACGCTCCAGGTCATCAATCACCTTGTAGAGTTGTTTCTCGCATATCTGGGTGCCGGTAGGCATTGTACCCTGCACGAATGTTTTGCCTATGGCCTTCTCAATAAAGCGTATCTTGCCCTTCTCACGCAGGTTTACAATCGATATTGATACGCCCTTCTTACCGGCGCGACCCGTACGGCCGCTACGGTGAGTGTAGTTCTCAATATCATCGGGCAGCCCAAAGTTTATCACGTGAGTCAGGTTGTCCACATCAAGTCCGCGTGCGGCAACATCGGTAGCCACCAGCAACTGCAACTGATGCTTGCGGAACTTGTTCATGGTCAGGTCGCGCTGTGCTTGTGAAAGGTCACCGTGCAGCGAATCGGCATTATAGCCGTCCTGCATCAGTTTGTCGGCAATCTCCTGCGTCTCCAGACGGGTACGGCAGAATATGATTGCGTATATTGACGGGTAATAATCTACAATGCGTTTCAGTGCCAGGTACTTGTCCTTGGCATGCACCATGTAATATACATGCTCCACGTTCTCGGCGCCCTCATTACGTGTGCCGATGACAATCTCGCGGGCATGGTTCAGGTACTTCTGCGATATGGCCTGGATCTCCTTGCTCATGGTTGCCGAGAACATAAGCATCTTACGCTCTACGGGGACCGATGACAGGATCTTCTCCAGATCCTCGCTGAATCCCATGTTGAGCATCTCATCGGCCTCATCAAGGATAACGGTGCGTATGGTGTCAAGACTTACCACACCGCGCTCCATAAGGTCAATCAGACGTCCGGGAGTGGCTACTATTACGTGTGCTCCGCGCTTGAAGTTGCGTATCTGGTTCTCGATTGATGAACCTCCATACATAGGGATGACGTGAAGGCCCTCAATGTAATGGGAGAAATCTGCCAGGTCACTAGCTATCTGCACGCATAGTTCGCGTGTAGGGCTCAGAATAAGAAACTGGGCATCCTTGCTGTCTACATCAGTCTGCTGGATTACAGGGATACCGTATGCGGCGGTCTTGCCGGTTCCGGTCTGGGCCAAAGCCACTACATCACCGCTGCCCTCCTCCAAGAGATAGGGAATGACAGCCTCCTGGACCGGCATGGGCTGCTCAAATCCAAGTTCCTCAATTGCCTTGAGTATCCTCTCGGATACACCAAGTTCACGGAATGAACTCATTCTATGGGTTTATCAGTTAAGTGTTACGCTCTGCTCGCCTATCATCACACCATCTACAAAGAGATATGCGTTGTAGGTGCCGGCGCTAAGATATTCCTCCACATCCCAATACATTGTAACCTCCTGCTGCTCGCCGGTGTATTCAATGTATTTCTTTGCGGAGTATTCAAGATTTACGTTCTCATACTTGAACGTATTGGCTGCATCCTTTACCAAAGGTTCACCATCAGGTTTGGTAAGGCGCAGATAAACAATCTTTTCACCCGTCTGTACGGTTATGTTCTTTACAATGGTAAAGTTCACCACAAACTGAGTGACATTCTTGACCTTTTTCTCCTCCTTGCCACGTTTGTTACGGGTTGAAACCGTTATGGCAGCGGCGTCCAGTTGTGAGGCAAGTGCCACCTTCTCCTCGGCCTTCTCCTTGTCAACAGTAAGTTGCTCCACAACCTTGGTCTGTTCCTGATACTGTTGGCGCACACGGGTGTTCTCCTTGGCCAGTTGCTTGTTCACCTGGTCAAGAGAATCTATCTGAATGACGTATGTGCGCATCACGGCACGTACCGTTGCCAACTCCTTCTTGAGTCGGGTTATCTCAGCTGCATTGGTAGCCTTGGTCTGACGCAACTCCTCCAAAAGTTGCTGGGTGCGCTGTTTTTCCTTGTCCAACTGACGGATAAGAGAGTCATTTGAAAGATGAACCTTCATCTCATCATACTGGACAGCAAAGCCGGAGTACTCATTCTCCATCTCCTCTTTTTCCAGTTCAAAGAGTTGGGTCATTTCCTCTATCTCACGCCCTTTGTCCCGCAGAGACAGATACAGATATACACTTGCGCCTATTAGCAGTGCCACCAGCACTATCAATACGGACACACCTGCGCCTCCCGTTTTCTTTTTCTCTTCCATTATTTCTTAAGAGCGGCAATGCTCTCCTTTAAGGTTGCTATCTTTTGTGTGGCATCGGCCTGTTTCTTGCGCTCGTTCTCAACAACGGCGGCAGGTGCGTGTGCCACAAAGTTCTCATTTGACAGTTTGGCGTTGACACCCTTCAGGAATCCCTCAAGATGCTCCAGTTCAGCCTCCATCTTCTTAACCTCAGCCTCAACATCAATCAGACCGCCCAGACGTACGGCATACTCCTGGGTTCCTACCATGAATGCGGCTGTACCTTCACTCTTGGCATTTACGATTGTAATCTCCTCAAGTCCGGCCATCTTAAGGATAACGCTGCTCAAAGCAGCCAACGGATTGGCGCCCACAGCCTCAACGGTAAGCGGCTCACGCGGACCGATGTTCTTGGCCTTGCGTACTGAACGAACCTCTGTTACAACTTGCTTGGCATCCTCAAACTGAGCAAGTAGTTGGGCATCGGCCTTACCCTTGACAAGATCAACAATTGTCTGGTTCATTATGCTCTCACCGGCCTTGCGCTCGTGTACGGCCTGCCACAGTTCCTCTGTGATGAACGGCATGAACGGATGCAGCAGCATGAGCAACTCCTCAAACAACTGCAGAGTTGCGTTATATGTCTTGGAGTCGATGGGCTGTCCGTAAACGGGCTTAATAATCTCAAGATACCAACTTGCAAACTCATCCCAGAAGAGTTTATATACAGCCATCAGGGCCTCGCTGATACGGTACTTTGACATCAGGTCATCCATCTCGGCAGCGGTACTGTTCAACTTGCTGCGGAACCACTCCACTGCAATCTTTGAACTCTCAGGCTGCTCTATGTCGGCTACGGTCCATGTCTGAGTCAGACGGAACGCATTCCAAATCTTGTTGTTGAAGTTACGACCCTGCTCGCAGATGGCCTCATCAAACGGTATGTCATTGCCGGCAGGAGCAGAGAGCATCAGGCCCATACGAACGCCGTCAGCACCGTACTTCTCAATCAGGCCTATTGGATCAGGTGAGTTGCCGAGTGACTTACTCATCTTGCGACCCAGTTTGTCACGCACGATACCGGTAAAGTAAACATTGCGGAACGGCATATCATGGCGGTACTCATAACCTGACATAATCATACGTGCCACCCAGAAGAATATGATATCGGGGCCGGTTACCAGATCATTTGTGGGATAGTAGTAGTTTATCTCCTTGTTATCAGGGTTGTTTATGCCGTCAAACAGGCTGATAGGCCAGAGCCATGAACTGAACCATGTATCCAGTACATCCTCATCCTGACGCAGGTCTGCAGCGGTAAGAGAAGCGTCCCCACTCTTGGCGCGAGCCAGTTCAACTGCCTTCTCTATTGTCTCGGCAACTACAAAGCCGCCCTTGGGCATGAAGTATGCGGGAATTCTGTGACCCCACCAGAGCTGACGGCTTATGCACCAGTCCTTGATGTTCTCCAACCAGTTGCGGTATGTGTTCTTGTACTTGGGCGGATAGAACTTGAGCTCGTCGTTCATTACAGGAGGCAGAGCCATATCGGCAAAGTGCTGCATCTTGAGGAACCACTGCATAGACAGTTTGGGCTCAATTACGGTATCCGGGTTGCGCTCACTGTAGCCCACCTTGTTGGTGTAGTCCTCCATCTTCTCCAGCAGACCTGCGTTATCCAAATCAACGGCAATCTGCTTCTTAACGGCAAAGCGGTCCATACCGATGTACAGGCCGGCCTTCTCACTCAGAGTTCCGTTGTCATTGAATATGTCGATGGTCTCCAGGTTGTATTTCTCACCCAGCATATAGTCATTGACATCATGAGCAGGGGTAACCTTAAGGCAA
>JAFZKA010000078.1 GCA_017551925.1 Bacteroidaceae bacterium
CGCCACCGATGCCGCCGCCCATACGCATGCCGCCGAAGCTGCTCATACCGCCTGATGACTGGCTGGCAGAACCCATGATGGTGAACTGCTTGTCCTCATCAAAACGGTTGACTGAAGCGTTGACCTGATAAAGTGCTGCTACGTCAAAGCCCTCTTTCTCAAGAGGAGCACCGCCACCGACTGAAAGGTTACCGAACCAACCTTTAGCCATACCTTTCTTAACCTGAAGGTCAAGAACTGTCTCTTCATCACCGTCATCAATACCGGTCTGACGGGCCAGGTCACTCTGTTTCTCATATGCCTTAACCTTTTCAATCATATCAGCGGTAAGCTGTGTCAGAGCAACGGTCTTGTCATCGTTAAAGAACTCCTTACCGTTTACAAGGATTCTTGATACGCTCTTACCGTTTACTGTAATGCTACCGTCACTGCCAATCTGCACGCCGGGAAGTTTACGGATAAGGTCCTCAACCGATGAACCCTCAGGCAGTTTGTATGCTGCGCTGTTGAACATTACGGTATCATTGATCATCTGTACCTTGGCAACAACTGCTGATACAGCGACCTCAGGAAGTGTATTGTCACTTCTCAATGTGATTTTACCAAGATTTGTTTCACCTGAACCTGACTTTAACGAGAAGTTCTTGTCAGTATTCTCATATGCCACATACGAAGCACGCAGGACGTAGTTTCCTGCCTTAAGATTACTGATTACGAACGAACCGTCATCCTCAGTAGTTACACCGGTAACGAACGTTGAGTCCTTTCCGGCAACCTGAATGATCTGTACTGCAGCAGGATACATAGGCTCACCTGAGTCATAATCATAGACTGAACCTCTTACAGAGAGATTCTGAGCCACCAGTGCTGAAGCTGATGTCGCAAGAAGTGCGAGCAAAGTGACAATTTTTTTCATTTGGTTGTTTGAATTATTTGTTGATTTTATTGTCAAATTAAATTAAAATACACTTTTACTATATCGCTAAATCATTTTTGTTAAATGCAAATTTCAGAATTAACGTTAAATTGTTTTTTTGATATAAAATCGTCCCTATGGTTTAATCTCGGCAGCTTTTTTCTATCTTTGCATTAACAATAATTACAATTTAGTGTATGAAATCAGTATTTTGCAGAGCGACATTGCTCATTACTACCTTATTAATGATTTTCTCCTGCGGAAAAACATATACAGAATCAGAATTCAAGGAATTTAGGATAACCGATGCCTCAGGTACAGTCCGTGAATGCGGCATATATCTGCCCGTAGGTTATTCTGACAAGCAGGAGTTTCCGGTTATATATATGTTTGACGGACTTATCTTCAAAGACAACAACTACAAGCATCTGATGGATTCCCTTATTGGGTTCAAACTGATCAGTCCTGTTGTCATTGCATGTACATATGAGAATAAGGAACAGATACCGGGATACAGGATCTCATACAGGAATGCCGAGTTTGTTGAGAATATAAGCAAGGATGATGACAAACTCAAAGACCTTTTTGACAAGCATTATTCATTTGCAACCCATGATTTCATCAAATATGTAGAGAAACATTACGGCGTTCAGAGGCAACGTGATGGCAGAATCTTTTACGGCACGTCAAACAGCGCTGATTTCGGCATCACGGTAAGCATGAGAGACCCCTCGCTTTTTGCCGAATACTGGTGCTATTCACCGGTATATTCTGACTTGAGCCATTACGGAATGCTTGAGGATGATGCCAATTACCGTTTATGCTGGGGATTGAAGGAAGAAGGCAATAATGATTATTTCCCTGCACTTGTAAATGCTATCCGCAAACGCGGAGGACATGTTTATTCATGGGCGTTTGAAGGCGGTCATGACCGTATATTCTGGCGCAAATGCTTTAAAGATGAGTTGATACACCGTTTTCCATATAAATAATCACTAACTAACAATTACCAATCAGCATGAAACGTACAGCCATTGCTATTGCATTGACCCTTGCTGTCTCATTTGCTTCAGCACAGGACAAACTTTATCACAACACTTTCAACCTGAATCAGGTAGAACTTCTTGACGGTCCGTTCAAGCACGCCATGGACCTTAATGTCAAGGTTCTTTTGGAGTATGACACCGACCGCCTGCTGGCACCTTTCCTCAAGGAGGCCGGCCTGCCCAAGAAAGCCGAACTGTTCCCCAACTGGGAGGGACTGGACGGCCATGTAGGAGGCCATTACGTATCGGCCCTGGCCATACACTACGCCGCCACAGGTAATAAGGAGTGCTATGACCGGCTGGTCTATATGATTGATGAACTGGAGCGCTGCCAGAATGCCAACGGCAACGGATACATTGGCGGTGTGCCTAACAGCAAACAGTTGTGGGAAAACCTCAAGAACGGAGACTTCGGTCTGTTCCGCCGCGCATGGGTTCCATGGTATAATGTACATAAGATGTACGCGGGCCTGCGCGACGCGTGGCAGTATGCGGGCATTGAGAAGGCCAAGGATATGTTCATAAAGTTCTGCGACTGGGGTCTGGACATAATTTCAGGTCTTGATGACAACCAGATGGAG
>JAFZKA010000079.1 GCA_017551925.1 Bacteroidaceae bacterium
AAAGAGAACCTGCCGTATTGCCGCATGATTGGCACTGCCTGCAGACACCACAAAATGTGCACGGAATGCCCGCAGCGTGCGCGGTGCCGATGCATAGCCGATAGTGTTGTTCGTGCCCAGATAGATAATCTCATCAATGTTTGAGTCATCAATCACGAACGGGTCGTAATTACCCACAAACGCCACCCTACCGTCCTGGCTGGTGACCGCAGTGGGCGCTGCACTGTTGATGGTCACGCCCGTGAACACAGGGTTATGGATTTCACTGTCAAGCAATGTTGTGGTCTGTTTCAGTACAGCCATTCCATTGCCGTCTAACGTCCACTGACTGCCGAGGAACTGCACGAGTGCTTCATTCGAAAAAATAATTGTTTCACCCTGTGTGATGTCATTTGATGTTGTCTTACGGCAGTTGGTGACGTTTACCGTGCCGCCGTCGGCTATGAGCATGTCGAGGGCCCCTGTCATGACGGGGTTGGAGTAGTTGCCTAAGAACCAGCTTTGCTCAAGTGTGTGTATGCCGCCTTCCGAGCCTCCACCATAGAAGATGCCGATGGAGGTGGCATGGAGGCTGCTGTTCTGGTAGCAGTTAGAGACGGTGGTGACCGATGTGGTACCGTGGCCTACTATGCCACCGATATGCAAACCGTAGGTATCCACCGATGCAGCCATCCAGCAGTCGTGAATGCTGTTCGTGCCACCCAGGGCCGCGCCCACAAGACCGGCACAATAATCACCACCCTTCACGCTGCCTGTGACCTTCACGCTTCGAATAGTGGCACCGTTGATATAACGGAACGGCGCAGCGTAGTCAACATCTGTCTGGTCAATGCTTACGTTGAGCGTATGGCCAGCGCCGTCAAAGGTGCCGCAGAACGGATAGTCTGCCGTGCCCACCATCGTCGAGACATTAATGTCGGCTCCGAGCAACACGTTCTTCCCGGCAAAGGTCTCTCCGGATGCCACTCGTTGGGCAAAGGCTGTCCAATCGGCATCTGAATTGATAGTGAGATTGACACCGTCCTGCCACTTGACAATGTAGGGCTGACCGGCCTCGATGCTTGTGACCTCTGTAAAATTCAGCGTCAGCGTGCTGCCGCTTAAGTTAGAACTGCCGAGTTTCATCACAGTGGCCCCTTCAAGCGGCGTATCGCTGAAGTTGCTTACGCCAAAGGGCACGCACAGCGTGTTCCAGTTGCCGTCGTGGTAGAATGTTCTGCCGTTCAGGACAACAATCTTGTTGTTCGCCTTACCGCTTCCGATAATCGCGTCGATTGTACTGCTGTTGTCAGCGGCGTCGGCCAATTCCACTTCCCATCCGGCATAGAGCGTTACCTTGCCGTCGGCATCGAAGGGGATGGCTGTGGCAGGTGTGGTCATGACCGTATTGTAGTACCAGTTCACAAAATCGCTGCCGAGAGAAGACTGATTGAGACTGATAGCCGCATGGAAGGCACCGTTACCCGCATTGTGGGCATCGAGCAGCCAATCATCAGTGTTGACAATGGGACTATAGGAACCACGGAACTGCCCTTCGGCGAATGTGGCAGCCGTCGGGGCGTTGCTGCTGAGGGTCACACCATAGAACACCGGATTTTCGATATCTGTAGCGGCCCTTTCGGACGACGGCTTCAGTATCAATCTTCCGTTACCGTCTAACGTCCACTGACTGCCGAGGAAATCTCTGAAAGCGTAGTCGCCACTAGTAATGAGTAAAATTTTGGTACCCTGCGTGATGGCATCATCGTCATGGCGACAGTTGGTGACGCTGACCGTGCCGCCGTCAGCCAGCAGCAAGTTGATGCTGCCTTTCATGCCGCGGTTGTAGGTGCCAGCGGCCCAGCAGTTCGCGAGGGTGTGTGTGCCGCCTTCAGAGCCTCCGCCGTAGAAGACGCCAATGTTGGTGGTGCTAAGAGTGCCGTTCATATAGCAGTTGGCGATGGTGGTAGCCGATGTGGTGCCGTGACCCAGGATGCCGCCTATTTGCGAGCCGCCGGTCGTCACCGTTGCGGCCATCCAGCAGTCGTGGATGCTGTTCGTGCCGCCCAGGGCCGCACCCACGAGTCCGGAGCAGTAATCGCCGCCCTTTATGCTGCCCGTAACCTTTACGTTGCAGATGGTGGCGCCATTGATGTACCGGAACGGAGCTGCGTAGTCGGCATCTGGCTGGTTGATGTAGAGGTTGATGGTGTGGCCGTTGCCGTCGAAGGTGCCGCAGAACGGACGGTCGGCCGTGCCTGCCATATCGGTGACAGAGATGTCGGCCCCCAGCATCACGTTCTTCCCGGCAAAGGTCTCTCCGCTGTTCACACGCTCGGCGAAGGCTGTCCACTCGGAGTCGTCATTAATGAGAAGGTCGGCGCCGTTAGCCCATTGGACGATATAAGGTTGCCCGGCCTCAATGCTCGTGGCCTCCGTGAAGTTCAGCGTCAGCGTGCCGTCGGTGAAGTCCGAGCTGCTGAACGTCTTCACCGTAGCCCCTTCGAGCGGGGTGCCGTTGAAATCGCTGAGGGAGAAAGGCAGGCACAGCGTGTTCCATTCATAGCGATGGCGGTAGAATGTGCGGCCCTGAAGAATCACATCGTGCTTCTTCCCGTCGGCAATGGCGGCGATGGTCTGTGTGTTGGTGGCATTTTCGGACAAAGATTTATAGTCCTCGGTTGTGAAGGTAGTTAAATCCGACCAATTGGAAATGTAGTTGTCCTGTAATACCCGCACCTGGAACTCATAGTCGGTATGTGGCCGTAGTTCTGTCAGATTTACGCTCTTCTCCCTAGTTGATATCGACGTCCAGCTCTCTGATGTACGATAGATACTGACGTCATCGATGATCAGCCAAGAGCTGTTCTTGCTCTTATGACGGAAAGCAATATAGCCTTCCTGACCATTGTAACTATCAAGGGAATAGAAATACTGTTCCAACTCAAAGTAGGAATTGGAGGTTGAAGCATCTATAGTACCTATTGAGGTAAAGGCACCGGGGACTTTGTCGGTCGTGGTAGAGACCAGCACTTCACACTTGTCATATGATGCGTCAAATGACTTGCTGTAGAAATGTGCCATGAAGCCCAAAGTACCTGTCAGTTTCACCTTTGGCGAAACGAACCATTCGTCAACATCAAGTTCACCAACTTGTATCACATTATTATCGTCGTCATATCCCATGAGGATATTTGTTGATTGAGTGACGTGGTTTATGTAGTTGTTTCGCGACAATTCCAAGACTCTCCAATCTGATGGGTAATTGTTATGGAAGTTTTTCCACTGCACCATTCCTCCCTCAAAGTCATCAGCGAACAGCGCTTTCTCACGATATTGTAATTCGAATTTTTCGGCATTTCCCGCCCAAGATATATCCATCTTTGTGGCAGTGATGTCAGATGCCATAATCTTGTTGGGGTTCTCAATATTGATAGTTGATTCGAAAGTGATGTCGTCCAAATGAAGAAAATCCCCAGTAATCCATCTGACAGCAAAATACTTGGTTCCATCAGGACAATAATCAGCATACTGATGCCATTCTACATCACTAATTTTTACGACAGGCTGCCAATGAAAATCTGAAATGCTATTTTTGTTCGTAGTGGAGTAGCCAACTTGGAAGTATGTTATATTGTTATTACCTTTTTTATAATAGAATGAGACTTTCATGGGCATTTGGCCGTCAAACTGAGGGGAAATCAGGTATTGGGAATTATTGTCGTTACCGGTTTGTGCCCAAAATTGAAAACTATAGTTACCTTTATATACATATTCTGGTACATTCAGAAAATTAGTTGTGCAAACGTGTCCATTCTTGATGCGCCAACCGCCCATGCCGTTTTCAAAGCCTTCCGTATAAGGCAGGGAGTTTGAACTCACTACAGGGCCTTCGGAAAGAAGCCTTAAGGTCTCATAATTGCTGATTTCACCTCCTGAATACTGGGCCTTCACACGAAAATCATAAGTCGTGTTTACATCAAGATTGAGCATAGTAACGGAAACATCGTTTGTCGTGGTTTCTGCTGGCCAAGTGCTATCATCGGCTTTCTTGAACTGGTAGGCATAACCTGTGGCACCATTGGGTGCCGTCCACGCCAGTGTGACGTTCTGGTTTGTCAGGGTGCTTACTACGAGGTTGGTTGGTTTTTGTTTGGAGGAATAGCATTCAAAGATAAAATCATCTATAAACAAGCCCTTTCCATTCATATCGTATACGTATCCTACAGCAATATATTTAGTGCCTTCAGGGAATGTCTTTTCGTACTTTGTCCATGGCAAGTGATAGACATCAATCTCATCATCCCACGTAAAGGCTCCGAAATCATTGGTCGTTGTTGAATAACCAACTTTGAATTTTTCATGCCTACTCGCTTCGGGCGTTCTATTCCTATAGTAAAACGACAGGGTGATAGGAGTATTATTAGGCAAGCAGGGAGAAATCAGACACTGTGGGATAGAAATATTAGTCATGCCACCACTTTGCTTATAGAAAGAGAATCCTCTATTACAACTGCGTGCGGCATAGGTCCTAACTCCCGAATACAAATCAAAATCAAAAGTAGTCCGATTGTCCAAAGCACAATTGTACATGCTCCAGCCATCTCCCACGCTATAAGCATCTGTTACATCCTCGAACCCGTATTCGTATGGCAGTGCAACGGCTGTAGTAAAAGCAATAGGTAACCAGTCGCTATATCCGGTACTGTATATGGTTCTTACTCTGAAATTATAGTTCGTATGGGGCACTATGTCACTGAGGTCTGCGGATAAAGATGTAGTTTGGAACTCATCAGACCATGAATCCTCGCTCATTTTCTTGTATTGATAGGAATAACCGATAATGTTCTCCGCTGCGTCAGGAGCGCCCCAAGTCAGCGTAACTTGTTGGCCAGCATTCTTGCTCAAAGATAGGTGGGTGGGAGCAGAAAAAGGGCAAGCCCTGAAGATGAAGTTTTTCACTTCCATGTAGGTATTTACATCATAGGCTTTAATAGCAATATATTTAACACCAGAGGGGAATTCTTCTCTATATTCAGCTTCTGGATATAAGGTTTCTGTGACAGTATGCTTTATTTCATCACCCCAGTGAAATGCCTCTATGTCATTGGTCGTGGTAGAGTAGCCCAACTGGAATTTAAAAGAACGTTCGAAAGTTCCACCTAAATAGTAGATGAAAGATAATGACAAAGCTTCGTAACCATCAAACTCAGGGGAAATCAGATATTGGGGATGATCAACGTTTTTATTGAATACGAACCAGTTAGCGAAGATCCAAATATCGCAATCCACCACCGTCCATCCTTCATCAAGCACATCCTGGTTAGATACCCCGCTGAAGCTATACGAATAATCCAGCCTTTTTCCCGTGAAATGAGCTGCATAACAGTCCTTACCATCGGCAAGCGTCACAGGTTCGTCCCATACGCCATCTTCGAAGGACTTGCTCACTGGGAAGCCCTGTGCCCCAATAATGAGATTGTCGCCCAGCCCAGTCGATGGAAAGAACGTATTCAAGTAAAAGGTCATAGCGGCGCTTGCCTTGACGGTAGCGGAGGCGTTCTTGAGGGCAATGGGATGGTACTTGCCGTTGCTGCCAGGCGAGAACGAGCCCTTGAACAAGCAGTTATTTAATTTCAGCGTCAGGTCATTGCAACAGCCTATCAGTCCACCCGCAAAAAAGTTGAAGCCGCTGATGGCAGCACTGCAGACGCAGTTCTGCAGGCTGAGCGTACCAGAGGCAATCAGCACGATACCTCCCGCAAAATACATGCCGCTGACTGAACCCGCAACGGTGAGGTCGTGAATTGAGGCACCGTTGACATGATAGAACGGAGCCGCAAGCCCATCGGTGGTGTTATTCTTTATGATGTTTACGTTCAAGGTCTTTCCGTTGCCGTTGAAGTTTCCGGTGAAGGGACGGGCGTCCGTACCCCACATCTTGGTGACGGGGGTCGTGTTGTCGAATTCGCACCAGTCCTCGTTTGCCAATTCGTAGAACTTGTCGGTGTAGAAATCACCGATGATGTCATCGGCCATGTCGTCGGCAAATGAATCCCAATCGCCAGAATTACAGATGATGAATGGACTCTCTTCCAATCCTGTACCGGACATTTTTCTCACGGTAACGGCGACAGGAACAGAGGTCATCTCGAAACGCTTTCCCGAAACGTTCGTCACGAAGGCCTTGATATAAAAGGTATGTTCATTGGCGCCTTCCGGGTAATCATACATGATTTCATATATAGGAATTGCGTTTTGGAATCCATGGTTGCCTGTGGTTGTATATATAGTGTTTGTATATTGGACGTTCACATCTGGCCTGAAAACATTATTCCCTGCCCAAATCCTTATAATATTATTGCAGGCTGCGTCCTCATAGATGACAAAATCAACACCCAGTTCCCTGTCCCGATAGGTTTTGTCAACGGTCCAACCCTGTATGAAGATGTAGCCCGTACCGCCCTTGATGTAATCCAGGTTGTAATAGGGCACTTCATTTGAATTTTGCCCCACAGCATCCAGCGCGAACAACACTGCGAACAGCAGGGTAAGAGTCGCCCTTGTAAAAAATGAAATACTTGTTTTTGAGCGTTGCTCCATCATTCTCTCGCATGGAAGAGTCCAAGCCCGCTTGGCTCCTCCCTTGCTTAACAGACTAATTGACGACATTATAAAAAAGGACCTTAACTTTATAACGAGCCGTAAAGTTAATGATTATTAGTCAAATAACCTATCCATTTTTATTAGAAATAATAATAACGCACCAAATGGAAATTTCTGCGTTTTCTGCGCGTTCTGCGAGAGTATTTCTGTGATTTCCGTGCTTTCTGTGTGATATCATTTCATAGCGGCAGCAATGAAACTGCGGAACAGCGGATGCGGATTCTCAGGAGTGCTCTTGTATTCCGGATGGAACTGTACGCCGATAAAGAACGGATGCACTGATGCCGGCAGTTCAACAATCTCAGTAAGACCGGTCTGCGGATTATGCCCTGAGGTAACAAGGCCGGCTTTGCGGAAATCATCGGCATAACGGGCATTGAACTCATAGCGGTGACGATGACGCTCAGAGATGAGTTTACAGCCGTATATCCTGTATGCAAGAGTATCCTTGTCAATTGTACACTGGTATGCACCCAGACGCATGGTGCCGCCCATCATGGTAGTCTTTTTCTGATCCTCCATCATATCAATAACCGGATGTGCGGTATCAGGATTGACCTCGGTTGAATCAGCGTCCTTGAATTCCATCACATTGCGGGCAAACTCAACAACGCACATCTGCATTCCCAGACAGATTCCAAAGAACGGTATCTTGTTCTCACGGGCATACTTTACTGCCTCAACCTTGCCTTCAAGACCGCGAGAGCCGAATCCGGGAGCCACCAGAATGCCTTTCATTCCTTTAAGTTTGTCAGCAACATTGGCAGCGGTAATCTCCTCACTGTTAACGGAGTGTATGTGTACCTTGCAGGAGTTGGCCGCACCAGCGTGGACAAGTGCCTCAAGAATTGATTTATAGGCATCCTGAAGCGATACGTATTTACCAACAAGGGCTATATCGACCTCTGCCTTAGGGTGTTTGAGGCGGTCCAGGAACTCTTCAAGCAACTTGAGATCAGGCTGGTTGAAGTTCTCAATGCCCAGTTTCCTTACTACAAGTTCATCAAGATGCTCTGCATGCATATTGAGCGGCACCTGATAGATGCTCCATGCATCGATGCTCTGGATTACATGGCCGGGCTTTACATTGCAGAACAGAGCCACCTTGCGGCGCAACTCCTGATTCAACGGATGCTCAGTGCGGCAGATAATTACATCGGGCTGAACACCGGCTTGCTGCAGCATCTGTACAGAGTGCTGTGTAGGCTTGGTTTTGAGTTCCTTGGCGGCGCTCAGATACGGTACAAGCGTAAGGTGAATTGACATGCAGGAGCCCTCAGGCAGTTCCCACTGCAACTGACGCACAGCCTCAATGAACGGCAGTGACTCCATATCGCCCACCGTACCGCCAATCTCAGTCAGAACTACGTCAAACTGGCCCGTCTGGCCCAGCAACAGCATACGGCGCTTTATCTCATCGGTAATATGAGGCACAATCTGTACGGTCTTACCCAGATAGGCGCCTTCACGTTCCTTGGTTATTACGGTATTGTATATCTTACCGGTGGTTACGTTGTTGGCCTTTGATGTGTGAACGCCCAGAAAACGCTCGTAGTGTCCCAGGTCAAGGTCTGTCTCTGCACCGTCATCGGTCACGTAGCACTCGCCGTGCTCGTAAGGGTTAAGCGTACCCGGATCAATATTTATGTACGGGTCAAATTTCTGGATTGTAACCCTCAGCCCTCTGGCCTGCAACAGTTTGGCCAGTGACGCAGCAATAATACCCTTTCCAAGCGACGAAACTACTCCGCCGGTAATAAATACAAATTTTGTCTCCATAATTTATTTTGTCTCCAAAAAAGATGCAATTGGGGACAGTCCCCAATTGCATCTTTTTATTCTACTGTTACTGATTTTGCAAGGTTACGCGGCTGGTCAACGTCACGTCCCTTGGCTATGGCAACATGATATGCCAAAAGTTGCAGAGGAATTACTGAAAGCAGCGGTGCAAGACACTCCTCTGTAGCCGGAATCTCAAAATAGAGGTCTGACAGGGCCTTAACATCCTTATCACCCTCTGTGATTATGCTGATTACCCTACCCTTACGTGCCTTGACCTCCTGTATGTTGCTCAGAATCTTGTCATAATTGCCGCAACGCGGAGCAATGGCCACTACAGGCATCTCCTCATCAATCAGGGCAATAGGTCCGTGTTTCATCTCGGCTGCGGGATAACCCTCAGCGTGTATGTATGAAATCTCCTTGAGTTTGAGAGCGCCCTCAAGAGCCACCGGATAGTTGTAGCCGCGGCCCAGATAGATAAAGTTATGCGCGTATGTAAATGTCTTGGCTAATGACTTGATCTGGCTGTCATGCTTGAGAATGGCCGCTATCTTATCAGGGATAGACTGCAATTCGTTGATAATGCGCATTCTGTACTCATCAGTTATGGTACCTTTCTCCTGTGCAATGCTGAGCGCCAGCAGCAACAGGGTCTCAACCTGCGCGGTAAAAGCCTTGGTCGATGCCACACCTATCTCAGGGCCGGCATGTGTATAGCAACCGGTATCGGCAGCACGGGCAATTGATGAGCCCACCACGTTACAGATACCGAACAGGAATGCGCCCGATTGCTTGGCCAACTGCATGGCTGCAAGTGTATCGGCTGTCTCACCTGACTGTGATATTGCAATCACCACATCATCAGGATAGATGACAGGATTACGGTAACGGAACTCTGATGAGTACTCAACCTCAACAGGAATACGTGTCAAATCCTCAATCAGATACTTGCCGATAAGACCGGCGTGCCATGATGTTCCGCAGGCGCAAATCACAATACGACGTGCTTTCAGCAACTTGTCCTTATGGTCAATGACACCTGACAGTTTGACAAGACCCAGTTCAGGATGCAGACGGCCGTTCATCACGGTACGGCAGGTATCAGGCTGCTCATGTATCTCCTTGAGCATGAAATGGGGATATCCGCCCTTTTCTATCTGGCTCAGATTGAGTTCCAGTTTCTTAATTACTGGTGTCTGCTCAACGCTACGCAAGTCTGTTATTTTCAGTTCCTTGCCGCGTTCAATAAATGCAATCTGCTCCTCGCCCAGATACACCACACGGTCTGTGTATTCCACAATCGGAGTGGCATCGGACCCTACCAGGAACTCGTCATCACCCACGCCTATTATCAGAGGACTTCCTTTACGGGCGGCAATCATCTTGTCAGGGTGTTCCTTATCGACTATTACTATGGCGTATGCGCCTATCACACTGTTAAGAGCCAACGGAACGGCCTCCTCAAGAGTTATTGAGTGGCTGTCCATTATATACTGGATAAGCTGTATTATAACCTCAGTATCTGTCTCACTCTTAAAGTGATAGCCCTGGTTCTGCAGTTCTTTCTTAAGTGAACGGAAATTCTCAATAATGCCGTTGTGTATGAGTGCCAGATTGCCCGATTCTGAGAAATGCGGGTGCGCATTCACGTCATTCGGCTCTCCGTGAGTAGCCCAACGTGTGTGTGCTATACCAACTGTTCCGCTCAGGTCCTTGCCCTGTACAGAGCGGTCCAGATCTGCCACCTTACCTTTTGTCTTATATATGACCAGTTCACCGCTGTCATTGATAAGTGCCACGCCTGCACTGTCATAGCCACGATATTCAAGTCTTGACAACCCCTTGATCAAAATAGGATAAGCCTCACGCTTACCTATGTAACCTACAATTCCACACATATAGTATCCTTTTAAAAATAGAGGAAGGCTGGTCCTGCTTGAACCAGCCTTCACTCAAATTATCTAATTATATTTCCAATTTCTCCGTCATATCCGACTGGTGAAACAACACGGGGAAACCGGAACCTGATTATTATTCAAGTTCTGCTTGTCATTCATCTGATTAGAAAGACAGTTATATGTCACCTTTCCCTCCATTGTTTCTAAAAACTGACTGCAAAAATACTCAATATTTTCCAATATGCAACAAAAAATACAATAAATGTCACATATTGACAGATATTCTACTGATTTGCAGACAATTTGTCGACTACATTATTTTCCCGAAGGAAATACTATTTAAGATAATATGTTTGTCTCTCTTTGAAATACAGGCCGGGCTGTGTAGGCTCGCCATCCAGCATTGTTCCATTGGGCAGGTACCATACACCGGGCTCATTCCCGATAGTTACATCAGATATACCATTGGTACCATCATCATACATATAGTACTTTCCGTCATAGAATATGCCGTTGGTGTATGCCGTCATCAAACCGTATTCCTTTACCACACTGCCTATGCCTGAAGGCTTGGTGTCAAAGGCTGTGACGGTTTTTTCACCGCTTCTCCATGAGTTGTCAGAATCATTATAATCTGTTTTTCCGGCGGTTGTATGATAGACGTTGTCACTTCTCATAGGCCAATAGCCACGTCCTGTAGGTTTATTGCTTGTGCTTGCATCCAAGCAGTAGCGCAAGGCCAGTTGGTTGCCTGGTTCCAGATAACCCACAAGGGTAGCGCCGCGGAGTGCTCCGGTCATGGTTCCGCTGTTATAGACATCACCGGTGAACACACAGCCGTCAAGAGTTACATAGGGACCTTTCTTTACATAGCCCAATACACCACCGGCATATGAACTGCCTGCGGCAACACGAGTTCCGATGACGCAGTTCTCAATAAGGTTCGTTCCATCCAAGGCGTAGCCCACAAGTCCTGAACAGTATGCGCCCGATGATACTATGTAGCCATCGGTCTTAAGGTTCCTGATGGTTGCTCCGCTGATATAACTGAACAGTGCTGCCCCCTCACCGCTAGCGTTGACGTTGAGTGTCAGTGTATGTCCCTGTCCGTCAAACGTGCCGCTGAACGGATACTCAGAATGGCTTGTTATATTGGATATGGTGATGTCATCTTGCAATTCAAAGTATTTTCCGCTGGTTTCAGCGCCATTCCTTGTGTTTACCGCAAAATCATACCAGTCATCGGCGTCATATATCTGATATGGATCACTTACCGTACCATCTCCGTAAAGTCTAAAACCTAATGAAGTGATTGATACGTATTTAGCCGTAATGTTCATATCCTTGTCGCCAATTGTATTATATTCCGGGTAGAATCCCCAATTGAAAGGCTTACTTACAATAAGGCCTTGTCCAAGAACAAAATCTTTAGCAACCAGTACCTTGAAATCTTCGCCGCCTTGCAGCGTTATGTTCTCTGATCCTTCGCCGATAGTCAGCGTACCGTTTGCGCAGCGTAAAGCAACATTGGAACTGACCACCTTAATGTTACCTCTCAAAAATACGTTTCTGTCGCAAACAATACCGTACCCGTTACCCATAAGGGTGAAATTGCCATCAAGTGCCAGATTACCGGAATTAACCACAATGCCACACTGTGCCATAGAATTAGTCATGTTGCAACTTCCTTTGATGGTCAGATCCCTATCCCGGGCATAGACACTAACGGTTATTCCGTTTACGTCAGTCAAGTATTGAGTAATTCTCGGGTTGTTCAGAGTCAGCGTGTTAGTGGCGGGGTTGAACTTAGCCTTGCCGCCATCATTGAGAATATCATCCCGGTTGAGTGATGTAACAAGAGTATTGCTTACCCAAATGTTATACCTGGTAGCCAACACCACCTCCTTGGCAATGGTTATTCCGTCAGATTCATAAAACTGTCCGTCCTTGAGAATACCACCATCCGGCTTATTTATATAAACATTCTCACCAAGAATAATATTGGCGGCATCCACAGCCATTACGCCCCCATGCAGTGTCAGGGTACCATTATAAAAAGATAAGGTATCACACTTGATTGCAGCCTTTGTGCCACGGAGAGAAAAATCTCCCTCCAATTGCAATTCCCTTGCTGCTACACCATATTGTGCATCACACATTACTTGGTCATATTCTCCGTATATGACGAGTGAATCATCATAAGAACATATAACTGCAGTGGCATTATCTTTGCCAAAAGTGTGTGCGCTGAAAATGCGTGGTTTGTTTACGTATAGTACATTATTTACTTTATCATATACCGCGCTGATTTTGCCAATTGAGTCCAGTTCATTATAAATATCCCCCTCATTAGCATAAGTGACCATTTTGTCACCTAACCACAGGTTGTATTCCGTTAATAGGTCAACCATGGTGATATCTTTGGTTCTACCAACTTGAACATCACCATTGCCGGTTATATCGCAAGCATATACACTTACGGAATAGCTACCTGTACCTATAGGAATGATGGTGTTAAAACCGTGAGCACCCGTAATGTTGAAAGTGCTGTTGACATCCTCTCTCAATTTGCTGGCGGTCAGGTAAGCCATCATATAGTCTGAGCCGTCGGTGTTTTTGATCTCCACACGGATAGGAATAGACTCGCTACTCTCATCCGGGTCATATGCCCATCCTTTAACAAGAATAGATCCAAAATTTTTCTTACATGCTTCTAATTTTGATATTGGTTTCAGCCCCTTCCACGTTGAGGCAGTAGTGACATGCAGATAGATATGCTTGTTGGTGTTGCAGCCGGCATTCAGGTCATAGCCCGTTGAGCCGCCTTCCTTGCCAACGGCACCGCTCTGGATATCGTTGATGCAGATGCCGGTAATGGTGTTTCCTGTAGAGAGGAACCGCTCTTTGGTGTAGAAAAGATGAATGGGATCAGAGTCTGAGCCCGTACCGCTGTTCAGGTCGCCCTGCTGGTCCATGAAATCTGTACTGCCGTAATACGGCACAAGATAATAGTTGCGACCGTCATATGTAATGGGCATAGTGGTTTCATGTGAGAATTTGTTCTGGATATAGAAATCCGTAATGTAGCCGTGGTTCAAGCCGTCAGGACTGATGGCTTGTTTGTAGAGCAGGTAAATCCAGTCGGCATTACCGCTTAATCCTCTGTTTATGTCATAGCCGATGACTTTCCAACCATGCACAATGCAAGTATCAATCAGTTCATTCACCTTTTCTTTTGTCTTCTCGCCGATGAGCATCACGTCAGTGAAGAAACAGTTGGGAATAATGTTTTCGGCAGTGGTCAGATGCATGTAGATTTGTCTGCTGGTGAGTGCGGAACAGCCGGCATTCAGGTCATAGCCGCCAGCCAGGTCTCCCTCCCTACCCAATGAATTGCTTGGATTGCTATCAAAAGTGATGGCGGTAACGGCGCGGTTGTCAGCAAATGTTTCCTTGGTATAGAAAAGGTGAATGGCATCGGTCTCGGAACCGGTGCCGGCATTCAGGTCGCCTTTCTGACCGGTGAAACGTATATTGCCGGCGTTGGGTGCAAGAGCGTAGGCGCGTCCAAAATGCATCAGGGTATCGGGCGTGACAGAAGCCAGTTTATTCTGGAGATAGAAATCTGTAATAGGTGTGCCGCTGCTACCTGTGCTGCTGGTAGTCTTGTATAACAACAGAATACCCTGTACATTACCTCCCCATGAAATGCCTCCGTTCAGGTCATAGTTGACAGCAGTCCAGTCCTGATCCGTGTACGCACGCTTCAGAGAGTCCAGTTCAGCGCTTGATCCGCCTCCAATGAGCATTACATCAGTGACATACTCCGTGGCTCTAACCGTAAGAGAGCATAAAAGCGTAAGAGATAATGCCAGTACGAATCTGGCGGAAACAACGCTGCGCAGTATTCCGGCTGCACAAGCAATGAATGACTTGACGTTCTTTTTCAATGCCATGATTAAAAAGGGCTAAATAATTACAAAAGGACCATTATTTTGTTTTGATCTGCAAAATTAATGATTATTAGTTAATAAAACAGTTTTACTCACTTGGAATGCGACAAAGACCACGAATCTCACGAATTTCACGAATGCTAATATTATTCGTGTTAATTCGTGAGATTCGTGGTCAATATTTTCTGCGCTCTCTGCGAGAGATTAACGCCGATTACTTGCTCACAACAATGCGTATGCGCGCTTTCTCCTTGCCGGGAATCACCTGCATCTCAAGTGTACCGGTGGTCTTGGTGCCCTCACCCAGCAAAGTAAGTTTTGCAGTTACAGTGGGTTTTGGATTGGCTGCAGTAGAGATAACATCGGCATCAGTAAGTTGTCCTGACCACAGAACGGGGCCGTATGAATGACTCAAGGTCCAGGTTCCTGCATCGATATCATCAAACCAGTACTCGTTTACGTTCTCCTTGAGCATGATGTACCTTGTACCTGCACCCTGGGCATAACCGGCATTACCGCCGCCGGCACGCTTGGCAATCTGCAGTTCAGCACCCAGACCGATGGTCTCACGCGGGTTCTCCTTGTACAGGGGCAGTCCGCTTGACAGAGCCTCAACCTCAAAGTAGTAGTTGGGCGAAGTGTTCAGGGAGTGCATGTAGAGTTCATTCTTGCCATACACTATGTAACTGTTGTACAGTTTCTTCTTTTCAATACCGTAGCGGACAATGTAGCCATCGGCACCTGCCACGGGCTCCCAGATTACGTTGGCCTCACGACGGTCCTCAGGATTGCGTACAGCCATAAATTTCTTGACCTTCTGGGTCTTCATGTTGGGTGTGGTACCGAACACACGCAGATCCTTGATTGAGAACTTGGCGCCGTCATATGTGGCAACGTTTACAACCTTTACATAACGTGCGCTTACGGGGTTCTCAAGTTCAATGTACTCATGCTTGAGTTCCATCTTGTTCTCAGGCTTGCTTATAATCTTGGTCCAACTTGAATTGTTATCCGATACAAACACCTCATAGCACTGATAGAGTTGCTCAGCCTGTGTACGGGCTGCACCGCCTCCCATGCCGCCCATCATGCCGCCGCCGAATCCGCCACGACCGCCGCCTGCACGTGCTGCGCCTATGTGGTCCCAGTTGAGTTGGATGGCGTTTATTGTAGCCTTGTCACCCAGGTCAACGGTAAAGAACTCGCCTGCATTGCCTGTCTCTGCAACCCAGCAGGTCTTGAAATCCTCATCAAGAGCCTGACTTGGAGCGTAGTTCTCAAAGGTTGATGATACTATGGCTTTCTTGTTCACAGACAGCAGTTTCCAGTCAACATAGTTATCTACTCCCCCAACCTTGCGCTCATCAGGATAGTACTGCGGATAGTCACCAAGAGCGGTATTTGAGTACATCACGCCCTGCTTATCGACTGCAGTGGGATAAATGGCCAGTTCTGAACCGCGGCCGCCCTCACCGTACTGTGCAGGAATCATGCAGATGGTCCACAGGTTACCCTTCTTGTCATGGAATGTGCTTCCGTGTCCGGCACCTACCTGGAAACCGCTGGTCTTGAATGTAAGCGGGTTGTGCTCGCTGTAGGTAAACGGACCCATGGGGCTGTCAGACACGTAGATACCGTGTGAATATGAAATGAATTCAAGACCGATGGCGGCGTACTGCAGATAGTACTTGCCGTTATGCTTGATCATATACGGGCCCTCAATCCAGGGCAGTTCCTCGGGGCCGTAATCACGGCGTCCGTTGAATATTGAATAGATTACATCCTCTGGCTTGCGAACCTCAAATCCGTGGTTCTTGATATCGCTCCAGAACAGCGGCTTGGGCTCACCTATCTCCTTGAATGTCTCCTTGTTGAGTTCCACAACCTGGAACGGCATTATCTGTGACCAGCCAAAATACATGTACAATCGGCCGTCATCATCGACAAACATATTGGCATCGCCGTATCGGTCACTGGAGAGTTCACCTATCTTCTCCCACTCGCCCTTGTAGGGGTCAATGGCGCGATACACGTTGCGGTTGTTCATGGAACAGCCTATCAGTTTGCCGTCCATCTCAACCACCGATACCACGCCGGCGGGATAACCGGGAGCATCAACATAGGTCCAGTTGCGGAAATCGGGAGAATACCAGTAGCCGCGACGGTGCGACACAAAGAGAAAATAGTTGTCCTCATAGATTATGACTACGGGTTCACCGCCACGTACGGCGCGTTCATTACCTACAACCACATCAAGCGGATTGGCAAACGTATGCCTGGTCTGAGCCTGAACTGCTAGTCCTGCCGTCAAGACAGCGGCACATAACAATGTTTTACGGAATAAATGTCTCATATAGTCAGTAATTAGGGTTAGTCAATCATGTAATCGCAAAAATAATCAGATTCTGTTTATATTTGCAATCTCTATGGAAAATATTAAGAGTCTGATAAAGAACAACAGGGACCAGATAATTCAGTTCATACGGTTCTGCATAGTAGGAACGGTGGCAGCCGGAATCCATTACGGCATATACTATGTGCTGCTCAGACTTGGTGCCGGGCATAACCTGGCCTATGCCACAGGCTACATTCTGGCGTTTATCTGCAACTTTATCGCTACCAGTTACTTTACTTTCAGAACGGGGCCAAGTTGGGGGAAATTTGCAGGCTTTGCGGGCAGTCACGCAGTGAATTTCCTGCTGCACATGGTACTGCTGAACGTATTCCTTTGGATGGGAATGCATGAACTCATTGCACCCATCGTGGTCATGCTGGTTGCTATGCTTGTCCAGTACACAATCCTGAACTTTGTCTTTAAACACTGATTTTTAACACAGGGATGCGACCCTACTGTGTCATTTTGGGAGCATGCTGTGCTCAATGATGTAGCGTGGACGGTGTTTGATCTCCATATACATCTTACCGATGTAAGTACCCACGATACCGATGCTGATGGTAAGCACGCTGCCTATGAACCAAACGGAGAGCATGAGTGAACTCCAGCCCGGCACATAGTGCCCCAAAATACGTGACACAATCACATATATCAGCATTGTAAAAGCCAGTATCAGCATTACGGTTCCCGTGATTGTGATAATCTGAATGGGGCGGATTGAGAATGATGTTATACCGTCAAACGCCAGATTGAGCATCTTGCGCAGGGTATATTTGGATTTTCCGGCCTCACGGTTTGATATCACGTCATCAACCGTGGCGCTCCTGTAACCTATCAGAGGAATAATACCGCGCAGATATATGTTGCGCTCGTCAAACTGTGCCAGTCCGTCAAGCGCGCGTTTTCCCATAAATCGGAAATCGGCATGATTATAGATTGTCTGTACGCCCATTGACTCCTGCAACTTATAGAACGCCTGAGCAGAATAACGTTTCAGCACAGGATCGGCCTCACGGCTCACCTTGACACCATAAACCACCTCATTCCCCTGAGCGTACAGGTCAACCATCTGCGGAATGCATTTAATGTCATCCTGCAGGTCAGCATCAACGGTCACCACACCGTCAACCATGCCACGGGCGGTCATCATACCGGCCATGATGGCATTCTGATGCCCTACGTTATGCGCCAGACTGATGCCGCAGATACGGGCATCCCTGCCATGCAGTTTTTCTATTACGCTCCAGGTTGCATCCTCGCTGCCGTCATTGACAAACAGCACAAAACTGTCTGATGACACTTTACCATCAGCACTCATTGTGTCAAGCAACTCCAAAAGCTTTCCGGCCGATAACTCCAGTATCTCCTCCTCATTATAGCAGGGTGATACTATTGCCAATCTTATCATAAGAATTAATTTTGGTGTAAAGTTATATAAAAAGAATTGAAAGAATTACCTTTGTATTTACATTATGATTGCACTTAGTTTTGACACAGAGGAGTTTGATGTACCCCGTGAGCACGAAGTTGAATGGGATACGCTGAAAGAGGGCATGGAGGTATCGGCATACGGTACAAACCGCATACTGGACTGCCTTAAAGAGTGTGGTGTCAAAGGCACGTTTTTCTGCACATCAAACTTTGCGCAGAATGCCCCTGACGTCATTAAACGCATTATAGCCGAAGGGCATGAGGTGGCAGCCCACGGATGTGACCACTGGGAACCCAAGCCGACTGATCTGGCCGACAGCAAACGTATTCTTGAATCACAGACAGGTCTCATAATCAAGGGATACCGCCAGCCGCGTATGTTCCCGCTTGACCTTGCCGAACTGAAAAGGAACGGTTATGTGTACAACGCCTCACTCAATCCCTGTTTTATTCCCGGCCGATACATGCACTTCTCCACCCCCAGAACCATGTTCATTGAGGATGGAATCATACAGATTCCGGCATCGGTATCACCGTTGCTCCGTATCCCCATGTTCTGGCTGGCTCTGCACAATTTCCCCATGTGGTATTACAAGAAACTGGCTATAAGGATTCTGAATCATGACGGTTACTTCAATACCTATTTCCACCCTTGGGAGTTCTATCCTCTTGGTGAGCATCCTGAATTAAAGATGCCATATATAATAAGGCACAATGCCGGTGACGGCATGTACCAAAGGCTGCGTGAGGTCATTCTGGACCTTAAGAAACGTGGCTCAAAGTTTGTGACATATAGCGAACTGGCTACTGCACATACTTTAAAGCAAGAAGCATAATCAATTGATATAATGGAAAATAACACTAATAGATTCAAACAGTTCTTTGCCAATCCCAGAAACGTTTATCTGATTGGACTGGTGCTTGGCATGGCTGCCACCTGCATAGAACTGGCACGTGGCCGTGCAGAGAATCTGGTAGATTTCCGTCATGCCACACAACTGTTCTGGCAGGGTATTTCGGCCTACACCCCTGAGTATGTTCAGATTCATGATGGCAGGTTCTATATCTATTCACCCGTGTTCAACGTATTATTCACACCGTTCGCATTCATGCCGCGCTGGATAAGCGGCCTGCTGTGGA
Organism: Bacteroidaceae bacterium; assembly: GCA_017551925.1. GTDB lineage: Bacteria > Bacteroidota > Bacteroidia > Bacteroidales > Bacteroidaceae > Colenecus. Next base: position 19,245 of record JAFZKA010000079.1, read on the forward strand.
ATTTCATGAACTATACGCTGCTGTTCCTGGCTATCAGGAACCTACCCGGGCGCCTTAAGGATAAGTCAGCACAAATGGCTCTGTATCTGATTCTTATCATAACTGAGAGCCTGTTCTGTTTCCAATATAACGTGGTTGTCTGTTACATATTCCTGTGGGCATTCATACTGCTTGAAAAGGACCGTCCGTTCTGGGCCGTGCTGCTCATAATGCTATCAGCCACCACCAAGATATACGGTATTGTTGAGATTGGCCTGCTGTTCTGCTATCCCAAGGTATGGCGCAACTTAGGCTACGCCGCCCTGTGCGGTTTGGGACTGCTCCTGCTCCCCGCAATGCAAACCGGATTTGACGGACTCATTCCATGGTATATGGACTGGTTCAACGCCCTTGGCAGCCATCATGACACAACTGGTGTCTATCCTTCAATAGTATTTGCAATTCCGGGTGTACTGCCCTACATGCGCATTTTCCAGGCATCGGTCATGATACTGCTCATTGTAATGTTCTTTGCGCTCAAGAACCGTTGGGGTGAATTGAGTTTCCGCATTCAGGCATTGGGCGTTCTTATGGGCTACATAATACTGTTCAGTGAGGCATCGGAACCGCACACTTACGTTATTGCCCTGTCTGGATACATGATGTGCTGGTACACATGGCGTGACCATACGCTGTTTGACAAGATAATGTTTTGGATTGTGTTCGTGCTGTTCAGCATCATTCCTACCGATGTGCTGTGCCCCGCACGCATTCACCGTCTGATAAACAACACGCTGTTTTTCAACGTGTACAGTTTCACAATTGTATGGCTCACAATGATTTGGAGAACAATTAAAACAAAAAACAGAATATGAAAAGTACAGCTAATTTCTGGGGATTGCTGGCACTGGGTGTCTGCATTATCCTGTCTGTGAACAAATTCACAGGAACCAAGCGTGTTGTAAACGTAAAAGGTCTTGCCACACAAGAGGTTATGGCAGACCATGTAATCTGGCCTCTGGTAATCCAGGACGTTGACAATGACCTTATCAAACTCTACTCCACTATGGATAGCAAGAGCAAGGAGATTGTCAAGTTCCTTAAGGAGGGCGGCATTAAGGATGCAGAGATAAGCACCACAGCACCAACCGTTTATGACCGCAACGCCAACCGTTATTCAAACGAGTACATAGCACACCGCTACCAGATGCAGCAGGTGGTTACCGTAAGTTCCGATAACGTGGAACTGGTACGCCAACTCATTCTCAAGCAGGGTGACCTGCTCAAGAAAGGCATTGCCATTAGCGGAAACGACTACGATCACCAGATACAGTATGACTTTAACGGTCTGAATGAACTCAAGCCGCAGATGGTTGAGGTTGCCACACGCAACGCACGTGAGGTGGCCCAGAAGTTTGCCGATGACTCCGGCTCCAAACTGGGCAAGATCCAGACAGCATCACAGGGTCAGTTCTCTATCTATGACCGCGACAGCAACACCCCTTGGATCAAGAACGTAAGAGTTGTAACATCGGTTACATACTACCTGAAATAATGCAACTGATAAGGAAATACTTTACAGACCTGACGAGCCTCCAATATGAACAACTGGAGGCTCTCGGTCCGTTATACACTGACTGGAACAGCAAGATAAACGTAATATCGCGCAAGGATATTGACAACCTGTACGAGCACCACATACTTCACTCCATGGCCATTGCCAAGGTTATAAAGTTTGCCGATGGCACACGTCTGGCCGATGTGGGCACAGGCGGTGGACTGCCCGGCATACCTCTGGCCATACTGTTCCCGGAGTGCAGTTTCACGCTTATCGACAGCATAGGCAAAAAGGTGCGCGTGGCACAGGATATTGCCGCTCAGATAGGTCTTAAGAACGTTATCTGCCGCCATGAGCGGGCCGAGGAGGACAAGGACAAATACGAATTCATACTGTCACGCGGTGTGATGCCTCTGCCTGACCTCTGTTCGGTTGCAGGCCGTATGCTTGACCGCAAGACACAGCGCAACGCCTACCCCAACGGCGTTATCTGCCTTAAGGGCGGTGACTTGAGTACAGAGACTGCCAAGTACAAAAAAGTGGCAGAGATTACAGAGATTGGCAGGTTCTTTACTGAAGAGTTCTTTAAGGACAAGAAAACAGTCTATGTGCAGATATGATGCTGGTCAAGTGCTTTGAGTTCAACTTTCTCCCTGTCAATACATATGTTGTCTGGGATGAAACGAATGAGGCCGCCATTATAGATCCCGGCTGCTTCTATCCTGGTGAGACTGAGAAACTTGCTGCGTTCATACGCGATAACAACCTGACCGTCAAACTGTTACTCAACACACATCTGCATTTTGACCACGTTTTCGGCAACACTTTTGTTGAAGACACTTATGGTGTAAAGGCCCGCGCCAATGACCTGGATATGCCTTGGATTAAGAACATGAGTTCCAGACTGGCAGTATTCGGACTCCGCTATGAAGGCCATGTCAATCCCATTGAACCTGAAAACGTTCTGAATGAGGGTGATACGGTCAGTTTCGGCAATACCACGCTGCATGTACTGCATATTCCCGGGCACTCGCCAGGCAGCCTTGTATTCTGGAACAAGGAGCAGAAATGCGTCTTTACGGGCGATGTCATTTTTCAGGGCAGTTACGGCCGCACAGATTTCCCTGACGGTAACCATGAGGCCCTTATGACCGGAATCCGTACCAAGCTGCTCACCATGCCTGATGAAACCGTAGCATATCCCGGACACGGACCGCTTACAACAATAAAACAAGAAAGAAACTACTACTGATTATGAAAGTTAAAACCTTACTGACCACAATATTAGCATTAACTTTTTGCGCAGTTCAGGCACAGGATGAACTCAATTCCGCCATGGTGTTTGAAACCTATGAGTGGGATTTTGGAGAGATAAATGAGGCTGACGGCGTTGTTCAGCATACATTCCGTTTCATGAACGTATCAAACAACCCCATCCAGATTGACAACGTAGCCACCAGTTGCGGCTGCACCACTGTACTCTACTCCACCCAACCCATTGCCGGCGGTGAATACGGTGAACTTACCGTTGCCTTTGATCCGTCACGCACCGATGGCCGCGTACTGCGTGAGGTTGAGATATTTACCAAAGACCGCCGTAACTACGCCAGTCTAATGATTTCGGCCGATGTCAACCCCATCCCCATGGGACTGGAACAGATATACCCTCACCTCTTGGCTGGAACCATAAAGACCAACGCCAAGAACTGCACCTTTGGATACATAACCCAGGGTGAGAAAGTAACCAGAATAGTAAGGGTGGCAAACGTAGGTGACAAAACCGCCAAACTATCGGTAGTAACCACCGGAAACCGTTACGGAATGAGTGTGGATTGCCCCGAGAGCATAGCACCGCAGGAGGTGGTCAGCATTCACATAACATATGATATCGGCAAAGGCAAGAACCACTTTGGAATGGCTCGTGATACCATCTGGGTAGTAGCTGACGGAATCAAAAGCCAGTTACCGATTACGGTGAACGCTTTAAGGATTGAAAAACTCTCACAGGATGACAAAAACAAACCCGTAATGCGAATTGAACCCGCATACGTTGATTTTGGTGAGAAAGCGCCAGGCAAGATTTACAAGAAAACCATTGTTATTGGCAACACCGGCAATGCCGACCTTATTTTCCGCAACGTAGAGGCAATGGAGGGTACCGCAATCAGCATTCAGACCGGTCAGGTAATCAAGCCCGGCAAGGAACTCAAAGTTACGGTTGCAATCACCAACTCACACGAACCACACACCAGCACCTTAGGCTCAATCAACCTCACCACCAACGACCCCACCCGCCCGTTCCGCGAACTCCGCCTCCAGGTCGACACAAAATGATGCAATTGGGGACAGTCCCCTTTTGCATCTTTCTGATTTAGTCGCTCCAATTTGATTCTTTTTCAAAAGTGCAAAAGGGGACTGTCCCCAATTGCATCATTTACTGCACTCGATGATTATGCGGCGATAGGCGGTAAGGGTGAACGGACCGTTATCGTGAATCTCACAGATAAGGTGATAGGTTTTTCCTGTAGCGCTATCTGGTATTGTGACTGATATTTTGCCTGATGAAGGATTGCTGATTGCAGGATAATCCGTCTCATCAGGGAACTCCTGGAACCACCAATTGAATGTGAGTTTATCACCGTCAGGATCAAATGAGCGGGATGCGTCAAACTTAAGTTTTTGTCCGGGTTTGCCAGTAATCTGTAATGGTTTAAGATTCTGTGTACCGTTCACTACAGCCACGGGATTGTGATTGCCTGAGCCTGTATCAGCCCACTGCATACGGGCGGCAAAGTCATTGAACTCATCGGGATAGAACTTGTGCTCATAAGTGTTTGAAATTCCCTTGAGAGGCTGTTGCCAGTTGGTCCAGGCATAGGTCTCGCGGTCAGGTGAGATTCCAAACTGATGGCATCCGCCCCAGCCTATCTGCGTTGGATCATTGGGGTCGTTCAGACCGTTTGGCATAACGTTCAGGAAACTGGGTGTATCGCCCTCAACACCCCACAGAAACTTGGGATATACCTTACCCATTGCGCCCTTGCCCTGAATCTGAGCCGCATACTTATCCCAGTTGGCCTTTCCCAGATTATTCTGGTTGAGCCAGGCACTCTCATCCCAGACAAGCATAAGATCCTGGGCATAGTCACGCCGTAGCCACTGGTGTGAGCTGTATGCGCGGTTCATGCGCATACTGTACTGCATATCCTGGTCTGTAATGGTATAGAGGCGAAATTTGCGCAGGAACTTCTTCAACTCTTCCTCACTGCGCTCCTGCTTTACGCGCCACACAGCCTGCGCAAACGTATTGGCTCCTCCCCATGAGCAGAGCCATATCGGACGGTCATCATCCTCATCGGCCAGACGTATAAGCAGTTCGCTTCCGGGAGAGTCATTATCAGGCCCAATAACACCGATGCCCGCACGGCGGCTGCCCATCATGGCACGGCTGCGAATGTAGTCAGCACTGGGCCAGTAACCCAGTTCCTGCTTGCCATTCTCCTGATCAATACTCTTGAATCCATCTTGCAGGGAACGCTTCATAAGATTCTGCACATCAATCTGATATGCATCAATCACACGCTTAAGATACACCGCCCACTCCTCAGGATAAGGATCACAATTCCAACCAATAGTAGTGATAATACCCTCTATCTCAAACCGGTCAGCATACGCCATCAGACGTACCGCCGATTCATTGTCATCGGGCTCCACTTCAGCCGGCCCGATATCTGTCATCACCACAATCCTGGGTTTAAGCACCTGTGATGCACCCTCTCCCCTGCCCGTGCAAGAAACACACGCAGCGCAAACTATAGCAAGTATAGAGATAAAACGTTTCATATTTAAGTGAATGATTTGTTTCTGCAAAAATAGAAATTTCACCATTCACATGACATAAAAACGCTTATGTATTACCTGCTGTTGTAAATCAGTTCCAGCCCCTGATTTCTGTAGAACATGAACTTGCTGTCACTTGAAATCAGAGGTAGATGATCGTTTATGGCATGAGATATTATAACATGATCTGAAGGATCCCGATGATCTTCTGCCAAATTCAATCTTAACCGGGCATAAGCCTCCATCTGCTTCTCACCTACCGGAAGAATATGAATAAGGAACAGTTCGGTTATATCCTTAATCATTTGAGTTGCATCTCTCCAATAACGAGAAACAAGTTTACCATTATTAAAACCCACAATAAGTTCTTTGATTGATTCTGAACTTATATAGAATGTGTTCTCACAGTCTTCAAGTATGGCTTTTACATCTTTGCTTAATCTTTCGCTATCAATGACCCAGTAAATGAAGATATTAGTGTCAATAAGGTATCGCATACGTCAGTCTAGCATTTCTGGAGCGACGTATGTGAATGCGGGTTGACACTTGAGAATTGCAGCCCAAGTTGGATTTACTCTTTTTTTCTCTTCCTTAACCTCACTAGAGGTTTCAGATTTGCTGTTTGTTTTGTTTGCCATAATTGTGTTTATGTTATTAGTAAAATACTTCAACGCAAAAGTATAACTTATTTCCATTAACACAAAAGTATAACGCTTTTATTAGTTGGATCTGATATTAAAATGGGAATATCTATACCCGTAATCCTCGCACAATGCCAATTGTATCATTGCTTTCTGTAAATGAAGGCTTTTTCGTCGTATTTATTCTGGATAAACAGATTCTTGCCATTTGAATATATCATGTTTTCTTCAGGTGATATATCATATTCAGTATTCAACCATCTATCTGCTTCAAGAGTCAATGGATTAATGTTTGAGTAATCATATTCATCATTATGTGTTACCCAATATTGCTCATAGGGTGAATCAATTCTTTTATATGATGACATGATTGAGTCAATATCAACTATAAAGTAACCTTTTTCAAATTTGAATGTACCAACATACTTTTGGGAACATTTAACATCAAGATATTCGGGTAAAGCACTAAAATAAACATGCAAGTTCTTTAATTTATAAGCCGTATATATGTTATTATCTATAATAATACGTCCGATAATATTTTCCTCTTCATCTTTTGCTATCCATTCACCGTCAAGCAACCCATCTTCAACCTGAATGTCTGGTTTATTATACTTGCTATTGAGCATGAATGCCACCTTGGTAGGAACTGTGTAGTCAGATATGTCATTTTGGCCAGCTCCATAGTAGTAATCACCTCCAAAATTCCAAACCAGATAACTCTTTTGGAGCATATACAAATAGCATACTCTTGTTGGGAAATTCTGAGGGTCTATTTCAATCTTAGTATCATTTTGCCAACGCTCCTTGATTGTCATTGTAATGAGACTATCCGTCATGGTGTATGTGCCGTTATCCTTTAAACCTGTGCCGCCCCATTCCCATTCGTATTCGCCGTTGGCTTGAAATGTGGCTTGGGCTGGATATTCTACTCCGCCCATCATTTTCCAAGTGCCAATAATGGTTGTGTTCTCACCTTTGTCTCCTTCACCATGGTAATCGTCATTGTTATCGCTATTGTCATTGTTATCGTTACAGCAACAAGCTGTAAAAGAGATTGAAATGAACACTGCTGCAATTGTAGGCAGGAGAGATTTTCCGATAATTCTTTTAAAAATGTTCATAATCAGTTTGTTTAGGATAGGATTATTGAATAGGACAAAGATAGAAAAAATATAATTAAATCTTTACTCCACTATTATTTTTCAACGCCAAAGTGTCCCACGCAGAACCCATCAGGAATACGCTCTAACGTGTGTAGATGTGGGACACTTGTTCATTTTGAGGGGATGTAACACAACTAACCCCGCTGCACGGATTGTGAGCGGGGTTGCTGTGGGACACTTTGGCGAAAAGTCACTTCACCACGAAGTCAAGGGACTTGAGGTCCTTGTCAAGTGATGAGGGGCCGTACAGGATCTGGTAGCGGCCGGGCATTGCTGCCAGCTCATCAATATTCTCATCATAGTACTCAAAGGCCTTGGGCTCAAGGGTGATCTTTACCTGGGCAGTCTGGCCTGCAGGAATGTTCACGCGCTTGAATCCCTTGAGAGACTTGATGGGTGCTGCGGGGTTGTCAAGTGACTTGATGTAGATCTGAACAACCTCATCACCATCCATCTTACCAGTGTTGGTAACAGGAACTGTGATATCTACAGTACCGCCAGCCTTGATGCTCTGCTTTGACAAGGTTGCTTCACCGTAAGCGAATGTGGTGTAACTCAAACCGTAGCCGAATGCGTACAGAGGTTCACCCTTAAAGTAGCGGTATGTGAAACCGTCATCCATATTGTAGTCCTCAACATTGGCTGGCAACTGATCTGTGCTCTTGTAGAAAGTGACGGGCAGACGGCCTGCGGGGTTGTAATCACCGAACAGCACATCGGCAACAGCCAAACCTCCGGCCTGACCGCCGTACCATGCCTGCAGCAGTGCCTGATACTGATTCTCAACGGCACCGAATCCGATGGCCGAACCGGAGCAGTTAACCAGAATGACGGGCTTGCCGGTCTTGTACATTGCTTCGAGCAGGTTCAGCTGT
>JAFZKA010000080.1 GCA_017551925.1 Bacteroidaceae bacterium
ATTGGAGAGCGATCAATTACATCTTTGTAGATGTCTTCAAATTCACCTTTCCACTCGGAACCGCGCAAGTACTTTGCATTGTACTCACATTGCTCAATGAAGCGTTCTGCCACCTCACCCGTTAGCACTGGGATGTTTGTTACTGGTATTGACATGTTTTTTGTGTTTAAATGTTTATACTTCAGCCGCAAAGATACTGATTAAAATCATAAGACGACTTATTTGAGGGCTTTTTCTGTTTTTGGTACTTCCTTTGAATTCTTGTAACAATGAGGGGCGGATCGAAATGTCCGCCCTCTCAATAGGTTTTAAACAACGTCTTATCTCATGTTAGGATAGAAGATGGTTTTGCCAGCATATTTTTCTGACAGCAAAGTTCTTATCTGCTGATAGTTGGCAGGTGAGTATTTTAGGAAAACTGCAGTGCGGCGGCCTTCAAAGAGGTCTTTCAGGGCTGATTCCAGGTTATCGGGTGTAACAACTACGCTTTCATCAGGAATGCCCACAGGCATATTCATGCAGATGTATGCTCCATCCTTTGACACGGATTCCCAGGCTGCCTTGATCTGAGATTGCAAACTGTTTATCATATCATTGCTCCACTCAGTGAGTTTAGCCTGCCTCTCCTGATATTTTTGTTGCTGCTCTTCTCTGGCTCGGGTTATCTCCTGTTCATAGCTGGCGCGCATGCTCTCTGACAGGTCTTCACGTTGTTTCTCATAATCCTCTATCTTTTTCTGTATCTCCCTTTCCATAACCTGCAATTCCTCCTGATACTTAACAGTTATAGCCTGAGCCTCTTGCTGTGCAGATCTGTACGCATCAATGAAAGCCCTTACCTCAGGTGTATTCAATGAACCCAGTTCCTCATTGCTACGGGCAACAGACATTAGGAGTGAGCGCGCATTATCATCGTTCTCATCTTTTGCATTATAAAGGTTTATCCATTCGGGGTCAGGACGCCTGCTGCTGTTATCAAGCCTAAAAGTGATAGGAACAGAGTATTTTACACGTACAGGTTTTCCTTGTTGCGTACCGGGAGTCCAATTTGGCATGAGGCTGATGACCCTGAGAGCCTCAGCATCAAGCAACGGATGAACAGATTTTACAACCTCAGGCTCAATGATGGCTCCATCCTTGCCAATTACAAATGAGACGATGACTCTTCCATCAATGGAACTGTCCCTGCACTCTGCAGGATATTTGATATTTTTGCTCAGGAACTGCAGCAATGCGGCTGTACCGCCGGGGAATTCCGGCTGTACTTCAACAACCATTGCCGGTTCGTCATCTGATCCTGTGATAAGTTTTTTAATGCTTATGGGGCCATTGGCAATAGGTCTCTGAGCCTCAGCATATCCTTCATGGGAGATTATAAGAACATCATTGGGATTTACAATGCGCATGCTAAAGTTGCCTTCATTGTCAGTGACAGCATGTGAAACGATACGGTTATTGGCATCCTTCTCATATATATTGACCATCATTATGGTTATGCCGGTTTCAGCGTCTGCTACAAATCCGTGTATCACATCACCGGCCTTTACGGTCTGGGAAGTAGCCGTAAATTGCGATTCATTGTCTCTGTCTGTTTGGTTCTGGATACTCTGAAGTGTGATTGTCAAATCTGATGAAGGGGTCTCAAAACTGACTTTTATAGGAATGTAACCTTGCTTGGAAACCGTAACAAGTTCCCCTTTACTGGTGGAATAGGCAAACTCTCCGTTTTTGTCAGAGCTGCATTTGGCAAGCACGGCTGTTCCGGAGACATCAGGGATCACTGTGAAATCTGCCGATGCAATCGGATTGCCTTTTTCATCAACCACCTTTCCGCTTACCTGGAAAGTGGTGTTGTCAACGGTCTCTTTTCCATCATTATCATTTGATGTGGAGAGGTTCAACACATTGTCTGGATTTACGGCCTTTTCTGTACGCGCAAACAGGACAGATGTAATTCCCAGCATGGGAATCAGGAGCAGAAGCCACATTAGGCGTCTTTTCCTAGTTTGGTTTTTGTTCAACATAATAATTCTCTTTTTAATGTTAAGGTTAAAGGAACTGGCCAGCGCATAGGCCTCTGCGCCTACAGTTCTCATTATCAATAGTTTCTGATAATCACCGTTGTGTATGCCGTAACGGCTTACCACTTCATTGTCAGCTTCATATTCATGGACTATTTTTATTTCCTGCAGAACAAGCCAGCATACCGGATTCAGGATAGTGCAGGCCAACAGGAACACAAGGTCAACAGAATGCAGCAGTCTGACATGTGAGAATTCGTGCCGCAGGCTTGCCCGGCGTGCAAATCCATTCTCAGTATCGGATATTACAATGTAGTTCATCCAGCTGAATGGACCGAAATCCTCATCGTGCGTAACCAGCCAGACTGTGCTGCTGATGCGGCGGCGTGGCTTGCCGCGCAGGAACCGTCTTGCCCTGATAATGCTTCGTGACCAGCCCACCAGGAGCATCAGTACATAAGCAGAATACATGCAAACAAGTATTACTGCCCACATACTGTGCCCATGGGGCTTTGAGGTCTCCACTGCCATCATCTGCGGCTCGCCTATCAGGATAAAGGTACCTGACAGTTCCTGAGCGAATTCCATATTATTAATGGTCATTTCGCTCATGAGTGGAGTCTTGTCAGAGACAGTAAAATGCACAAGGGGGAGAAGCGCTGAGAGCACTGTTGCTCCCAGCAGGTAAAACCGGTTAAAGCGATAGAATGTGGTTCCGCTGAATACCGCTTTATAGATGGTGAGCAGAATTATCAGGGCAAATGCCCATTCCATTATATAAAGAACTATACTACCCATGATTATTATTTTGCATTTTCAGCCATACGGATCAGTTCCTTCAAATCATCAACACTCACCTCCTGCTGCTGAACAAGGCAGGATATGAAATCCTTGTATGAACCGTTAAAGAATCGGGCTACGCTCTCCTTGTTCATGAGCTCAATGTATCTGTCACGGTTGACGGCAGGCTCATAAAGAAAGAAACGTGCTCCTAACTCCTGATGCTTTATCATTCCGCTCATCTCAAGGCGGCGCACAAATGTAGTCAGCGTGTTGAAGTTTGGCTGGGGCTCAGGCAAATGCTCCAGAATATCTCTCATGGACAGTGCTCCGTTATCCCAAAGCACATTCATAATGGCAAGTTCCTTATCGGTAAGTTTCTTCATAACATAAAATCCTTTTCGGGTTTCTGCTGCAAATAAATTACATCTTGTAAAAACAACCAAACATTTTGACAATTTTTCATACTTTTGTTGTAAATATAAACATACAGAAAAACTGAGAATTATTTGCCTTTTGTTGATTATCAATAGGATTTAATGACTAACTTCGCAGATGGTATGATAATAGCGGATGGTGGTATTAACAGTACTTTAAATGTTTATTCAGAAGAGTTGTTCTTAAAATTAAAGTCTTATGTCAGAAGAAGAGAGAAATAAATTGATTAAAGGTCTTGAATGGGCTGAATATGAGACTCTTAAAATGAAGGCCATGCGTGGTGAGATGGTTCTCCAGGACAATGAAAAAGGAGAGATTATCCGTGTTCCGGCACGCGATGTCTTTATGAAACTCTATAACGAACCGGCTCCTACTTTCTGAAAACCTATGGATATACTAATACCTAAAACTAAAAGATTATGAAAAAAGAAACTGAAAAGAAATCTGAGACTCCTGAGAAGACGGAAAAAAGATGCAATCGTACTTGGGAGGCAATGGGTAGGTATCAGGGCGCATTTACTGTTATCGACCCTAAGTTCGAGTTGTAACCCGTGCGATATCTTCTTGATACCAATATTTACATCTATTTCTTTTTAGACAGAGAACAGCTAAGCCATTTCACATGCCATTACCAATGGCATTCCCTTGATTTCAAGTGATAGGAAGTTTCAATTCTATAGGAAGCAAGGACTGGAGTTGATATATAACAAGAGATAGTGAAAGTGAAAAAAAGTACAATTGGGAATTATCCCAATTGTACTTTTTTTCATTATTCGTCAGAGGCAGTGTAAACTGAACTGTGTGGATTCGCATTTCCAATTGTGTCACATTCTGAGGGGATTGGCGTATGAATAGATATCCTCATTGGTGGTCATGCCATAGATCAGGTTATGGAGGGCGTCATACTCTATGCGGGATATGCGTTCCTTAAGTTTGTATCCGCCCAGGAAATTGCCCTTCCAGTCAAATGCCAGAAGTTCAGGGCGGTATTCTGATGATTTGGCTTTCCAGTCATTTCCTTCATGCCAGTAAAGGACAAAGAAGAAATCATCGGCCACGGCGGCATCGGTAAAGTACATCTCGTTATTTTCCATTCCGGGATAAGCGTCATCATAAGAGACGGTTCCCTTCTGATGGATTGCAAAATGTTTGCCGGTTTCAAAGTCAAAGTAGAATATGTAATCCATACCCGATGATAGCTGCACAACAATATTCTTTCCGGGATGCTTAAACAAACTTCCAGCGTAGGGACAGAAAATATACGGCATCTCATCACAGTCATATTTCATCCTCTTGGGGAACACTTCCAACTCTTTCTCATGATCGCCCTCACACAGCCAATAACTCACGGGGGCCTTATCGCCTATGTTCTCCATCTCATACGGCTCAATACTGCACTGCTGGAACATGCGGTCAATGTCATTGTCCAGAAGCGAGCTGGGTTCACCGTTGAAATAACATTCATTTTCTATTACAGTAGCATGTTTTCGGAGAGATTCTGATACATTCACCGTTTTCAGTTTGTTATCTATATAGTCCTCAAGAGGATAAAAGATATCTCCATTCTTGACATAAGGTTGGTTAAGAACGTCTGTTACATGGTTAAACTCATTACCAGCACGGCCCTTTGTGCAGAATTTGCCTATTACGGAGTTGGTATTAAGGCTCACCACCTCAAGCATGCCGGCCGCATCCTCTGACAGTACCAGACACAAGGAATCCTTGATGACAAACTCATGACAGCCCAACACGCCCCAATCTACAGGTGTAGCGCTAAGTGCAGGGCCGCACTTGCCTAGGTAATCAACTTCTTTTACTGGCAGAGACAGATACTCTCCCTTTTTACTTGAACAGGAAAATACAAGCGGCAGAAATAATGCCGACAAAAGGAAACTTGCAAACTCTTTTCTCATAATAACTATTGGATAAACATTAGGTTATCTGCAAATGTATGAATAATAAATGGATGTTGAGCAGTATCCTGTGATGGATTGTACAATTGGGGACAGCCCCCAATTGTAGAGCGTCATAACATCCAGTTTACCTTCTTGTCAGGATACCTTGCGATGATCTCCTTGACTTTCTTAAGGTTATCCTCTGAATACGGAATAACAAATGCTTTTCTTTTGCCTTTAAACAGATCCTTTACAGCCGATTTCAAGTTCTTTGCAATATCCGAGTCTGTGACATCATTTCCGGAAAATGTCTCTACTAAATACTGCTCAGACTCAGAAAGATTCATGATTTCTACACCAATCCAATTGGGTTCTTCGGTTTTCTGCGTTGAAGATAAGTCCAAGAAGCGTACAGTATTACGGTTCTGATATTGAACATACAATTGGGGACAGTCCCCAATTGTACTTTTTTTATTCAGTTGGCAAGTCGGTATCGGGCATCCAGTTTGCCATCTTTCTGGAGTTGACTGTACACTTTAGGGCTTATAACCTGAATTACGCCGTTTACTCCCCGTGCCCCCCAGACAGAAGTAGCATCAACTCCTTTCAACACCATATAAGCCTTGACTTGTTTCTGTTTGAGGTTCAGAATATCAGCCAATTCTTTCTTGGAGTAAGTGCCCTTGTCTGGATCAATCGTAACATTTGTATTGTTATCTTTTTCTATGATGTTGTTATCAAATAAAAGCAATACAGGTAATTTAGCTATATCCGATGTAAGATTCATCTGCTGTCCCGTAGATGGATCTTGAAATCTCACATCAAGTTCTTTCTGATCATCTAATGATTTGGAGGCTGTTGTGGTACTGACTGGGATGGTGTATTTTACCTCTATCACTTCACCGTTCTCGTTACGGGCTGGGATCCACGCGGGCATTTGGCTCAATACTTTAAGTGCTTCTTCATCAAGTGTGGGGTCGGCCGAACCGGATATCTCGGGATTCATTACATTGCCGTCCTTATCTATGGTGAATATAGCAAGCACAGGGCTGTCGGAATCTTCTTTTGCCTCATCCTGATAATTGATGTTATCTCTGATGTATTGTATAGTATTAGGGGTAAGTCCGTTGAAAATTTCATTGTCTTCTACATGCTCTGTTACAAACAATTCAGGTTCCTTGTAACCCTCCTGGACGATATTCAGCAGCATTCTGTTACGGACTGTTTCTTTCAGGTCAATGATTGGTCCCATGGGAACATCAGGTTGGATTGCAAGGCGGACTTTGCGTATTTTCATTCCGTCTGATATTGCCTGATCTATGTAATCATCAAGGTCCTCTACACGGATTTGTTTAGGGGTGGTCTCACTCTTGAATTTATCCTGGCCGTTCTCATTATCAAACAATACTGTCGATACATATAACCAGGCGGGATTACCTTTAACCCTGATGCGCAGATCCTTATTGACTTTTTCGTTCTTGAGCACGTAATTGCCAGCGGCAGATTTGACTTCTTTTTTGATGAGGTTACCTTCACCATCATATGATTTGGGTTGAGCTTCACTTATCTTATTTGCATACATAGCACGTGCAAACTGCTGCTGACTGTCAGAGCATTGGTCATACACTTTTCCAAATTTGCTCACACACACTTCGTCGCGTAGTTCATTATATGCTTTCTGCAGCTCATACCTTACATCACTACAAACGCCAGCCGATGAACTGCGGTCATACTGTAATGAGAATACATGTCTTACAGTTGTCATAACTGTTCCATATCCTTCAATGTCATAATCCTCTATTATGGGGAGTCTGCTGTCGTTATCCGGATTCTGAATGAACTGCTTGGCAAGGTCTTTAAGTTCATCAATTGTAATTACCCTGTTAACCAAACCGTTTCTTACATAAATCTCATTCAGTTTGTTAATCTGTATCATCATGACATTCCTTTGACGAATGAGCATTTCATTCTTTCTTTGTGCGTCATTACTTAGTTCATCAGTTATTACTTCATCATCTCCTATAACCCTTATGTACTCGGCACGCGTTACTGCAGCAGGAGGAGGGGGAAGACCAGGCTTTACAGCAGCAGAAGGGCCAGAATAATTATAAGGTTCCATAGGTTGAGGTAGCCTGTAAGACATTTCTACATTACCCGAACTGAATCGTAAATTGTCATCCAGATTTACGGCCTTTTCTGTACGCGCAAACAGGACAGATGTCATTCCCAATAGGGGAATCAGGAGCAGAAGCCATATGAGGCGTCTTTTCCTTGTTTTGTTCTTGTTCATCATAATAATTCTCTTTTTAATGTTAAGGTTAAATGAACTGGCAAGCGCATAGGCCTCTGCGCCTACAGTTCTGATCACTAGTAATCTCTGATAGTCCTGCTCACGTATGCCGTAACGGTTGATCACTTCGTTATCGGCCTCATATTCATGGACTATCTTTATCTCCTGAAGTACCAGCCAGCACACCGGGTTTACTATGGTGCAGGCCAGTAATATAACAAGGTCTATTGAGTGCATGAGCCTTACGTGCGAGTATTCGTGACGCAGGCTTGCGCGGCGGGCAAAACCGCTCTCGGTGTTGGAAATGACTATGTAGTTCATCCAGCTGAACGGGCCGTATGCCTCATTGTGGGTGACCAGCCAGACTGTACGGCTCAGGCGGCGGCGCGGTTTGCCTTTGAGGAAACGGCGGGCCCTGATAACACCTCGACTCCAGCCGATTATCAGGGTGAGAACATATACGGAATACGCGCATACCAGCATGATGGGCCACAAATGGGACTTGCTTATGGGCTCTTCAATAAATGGCTCAGCGAAAGTCGTTTCAGGTTCTGCCGCAAACATGAATGTTCCTGACAGCTCCTGGGCGAATTCTGTCTCTTGTATAGACATTTCGCTTACTAAGGGAGTGCTGTCAGGAATAGTCACGTGCACAAGGGGGAGAAGGGCCGAGAGCAATGTGGCTCCAAGCAGATAAAACCGGTTAAACCGATACAACGTGGTTCCACTGAATGCAGCCTTGTAGATTGCAAGCAGGACCAGCAGGGCAAATGCCCACTCAATAATATATAGGACTATACTACCCATATTATTTCTTTTCTACCATTTTTATAAGCTCCTTAAGCTCATCTACGCTTACCTCCTGCTGCTCAACAAGGCAGGATATGAACTCCATGTATGAACCGCCGAAGAACCTGTTCACACTCTCCTTGTTTATTTGCTCGGCATATTTTTCGCGGCTTATGGCCGGCTCATAAAGAAAGAACCTTGCACCAAGTTCACGGTGGGTTATCATCCCGCTGCTCTCTAATCGGCGCACAAATGTTGCAACTGTATTGAAGTGGGGTTGGGGCTCCGGCAGGCGTTCCTGAATATCCCTCATAGAGAGCGCTCCACCGTCCCATAGCACATTCATGATGGCAATTTCCTTATCGGTCAGTTTCTTCATATGTTGATAGTTTGAACTAATTCTCGATGCAAATAAACTACATTTTGTAATTACTTCCAAACATTTTGCAGTTTTTTTCAAAATGTGCAAAAAAGAGTGGTTCCTTCTGTGTTAAGGATTCTGATTGCACAGAACTTTTTGGGGTATCGGTATAATGCTTTCGATTTGCAGGAGCAGAACTGTCAGTTTGGGGAACATTCAGTGACTTGGCGTTAGGCGCAAGACCTTGAGAGGATCCCGTTAAAAACGGCACTGTCCGAGGAACGTTCGACCCCGTAGGGGGGCGAAGAGGACGAGTTTGCCGTTTAGGGTC
>JAFZKA010000081.1 GCA_017551925.1 Bacteroidaceae bacterium
AAATGTATTGGGGCCGATGCAGTACAGTTCAATATGGATATTCTGGTTGACGCGCACCAGATACAATTTTCCGTTCTTCACTTCCATGTGGATTTTGCCGGGCAGATATGTGCCTGTAAACTTCCGGAGATCATCCTCCGGTACCGGTACCTCGTCAGGCTTCACCGCATGTTTCGGTTCTTTTCCGTACAGGATGCCGGCGATGCCTTCTCCCAGCCGGTATTGGTTCAGCGATTCATTGTTGGAAAGAATGATAATGCAGAGATCGTCCTCAAAAAAGTACTGCGTATACGCCGCAATCCCGTTGGCGTCACCGCCGTGGGCATACATTGTTACGCCGTTCCGGTCATGCCGTTCCAGCCCGTAGCAGTAATGGTTCATGTTTTCAGCAAAGAACCTTTTATACGCTGATGCGGACAGCAGCTTCCTTTGCTTCAGGCACTCATACCACCTCTGCAGATCGTCACAGTTCGAAACCAGCGCTCCGGCTCCCATCAGGAACAGGTTGTTGACATACGGCACACGAACCGTCTCCCCGTAATCATGCATATAATTGTTTGCTTTGTTTTCCAGGACCGCCAGACCGTCATCAAATACGGTATTGACCATTCCAAGAGGAAGGAATATGTTCTTACGCAGGAACTCTGCATAGGATTGCATTGAAACGTGTTCAATGATCCATGCCAGCAGATTATAGTTCGAATTGTTGTAATTGAATGCTTCTCCCGGGGTATTCATCGGCTGCTTCAGAATCCATTTGCTGAGAAATGTTTTCCTGTCATAGGGCAGTCTGTCCTCCCCGATGTAGAAGTCGTCCTCAAAGTTGTAGAAATTATACAGTCCGGAAGTATGGGCAAGCAGATCATGGACGGTGATCCCCGCAGGAATCTGTATGTCCTCCGGGAGATATGTCTTTGCGTCCGCATCCAGTGATAAAAGTCCCCTGTCATACAGGAGCATTATGGCAAAAGCCGTAAACTGCTTTGTAACCGATGCGATGGTGAACCTGGTAGCCATGGTATTCTTCACGCAAAACTCCGCGCAGGAATAACCCCGACTGGTTTCCCAGAAGGTTTTCCCATCTTTTATAATACGAATGGCTCCCCAAAAATCCCAGTATTCTGTCTCACGTCCTACGAATTCGGCCAGACGCTGCTGAATATTATGTTCATCCATCATCGTTTTCTCCATCCCGGCCTTCTGATTTTTTACAAACCTCGAATAATACTCAGATAATCCTGTCTTTGATCGACAACTGCGTATACAGTTACTACTTTTTTTTCATCGTCAATCTTATAGAAAACCAGATCTTTTTCCAGAATCAAAACCTTATACCCTTGTCGTTTTAAAACAGTATATCTTGGGTCCGTTCCAATATTTGGATTATCACCCAATGCCAGAATGGATGCTTCAAGATCGTTCAGTTTTTCCAAAGCCGTTTCGTTTCCGAACTTCTCAGCAATATACAAGACAATGTTTCTGATCAGGGCATCCGCTGTGTCAGTACGTAATACTTTGTATTTCACAGCTTCTCCTCCATCAGCATTTTTCTGATATCATCGAAAGTTTCCTGAACAGGAGCAACTCTGCCGAACTTCACATCTTCTTCTGCCTCTGCGAGTATTTCAAGCAGTTCAATCCTGGCTTTCATCCTCCTGTATTCTTCATATGCAATGGAAACAGTATCTCCCCGACCGTTTACTGTAACAATCACAGCTTCTTTGTTTTCTCTGCATTGTCTTGAAATTTCATTGTAATGGTTCCTGAGATCAGCTGAAGGCCTGATCGATTCCCGGAATGTCATCATAAGTCAGATATCCTCGTCTTATATATCAAAATTATATCGTCGTATGTCTACATGTCAAGATTGGGTCTGCACTGGGTCTGCAC
>JAFZKA010000082.1 GCA_017551925.1 Bacteroidaceae bacterium
TAATATTTGGCGATATAAAAATAACTAAAACTTAGTAGCTTATTTTATTTATACTATGAAAAACACAAGCCACAACAGCTCGTCAGAGCTGGAGCTCGAAGAGCTCTCTCCAATTTTATTTGGATTACAAACATAGATACTCACAAGCCCACGGGCGGCCATGGTTTCTGAGACCTATACCCAAAAAGTTCTGTGCACCTAGGAGCATTATCAAGATGGTTATTGTATATTTGCGCAAAGCAAAACAAAAGAATAAGTAATATGAAAAGGATTACATTTTTGGCAGCATGTGCTGCAATGGTGTTGGTGGGCTGCAAGGCCCAGGTGGCAGAGACTTATACTAAGAACCGTACGGTTGAGGATGGTGGTACGGGACCTTACAAGGCTATTATGGTTGAGGAACCCAGTCTGGAGGCACATACCATTTTCAGGCCGGCAGACCTGAGCAAGTTTGACAAGAAGAACCCGCTGCCTATTCTGGCATGGGGAAACGGAGCCTGCACCAATTCACCTTGGGAGCATCAGAATTTCCTGAGTGAGATTGCATCGCACGGTTTTCTGGTAGTGGCCATCGGTTACTGGCCGGCAGAGGGCGAGCGTTACCGTGGCGCACAGTCCAAGAGCGAGCAGCAGATTGAAGGTATTGACTGGGCAATTGCTCAGAATGCAGATAAGAACAGTCCTTACTATGGCAAACTGGATGTAAAGAACATCGCTGCGGCAGGTATGTCATGCGGTGGACTGCAGACTCTGGTAAATGCTGCCGATGAGCGCCTCAAGGCCATCATGATATGCAACAGCGGTTCGTTCATCGACCCGTCAGGTGCTGTTCCCGGTATGCCGATGCCTCAGAAAGAGGACCTCAAGAAGATTCATACTCCGGTGATGTATCTGCTGGGCGGTCCCACCGATATAGCATATGAGAACGGCATGGATGATTTCCATAAGATTGACCATGTTCCCGCAGTTGCAGTGAACTATCCTGTAGGTCACGGCGGCACATATGCTCAGCCTCATGGCGGTGAGTTCTCCATTGCAGCCCTGGCATGGCTCAAGTGGCAACTTAAGGGTGACAAGGAGGCTGCCGCTATGCTTAAGGGCAGCCCCTGCGGCCTTGAGTCTCGTCCCGACTGGACAGTTGAAAAGAAAAAGATTGATTAATGACCGTTTTGCGGTCAACTGTCGGCTGTTAGTTGTTGGCTGTTGGCCTCAATAAATAAGAATAAAATGAAGATTTTAGTAACTGGCGGAGCAGGATTCATCGGCTCCCATACACTTATTGAGTTGTACAAGGCAGGACATACTGCCGTAGTGATTGATAATCTTAGTAACTCAAACCCCGAGAGCTTGAAGCGCGTCTCCAAGATTCTGGGTGGTACCGAGATACCTTTCTTCAAGGTGGATATCCGCGACCGTGCAGGTCTGGACAAGGTGCTGGAGCAGTACAAGTTTGATGCCTGCATACATTTTGCCGGGCTCAAGGCCGTGGGTGAATCGGTAAGCATGCCTATTGAGTATTATGAGAACAACATCAGCGGAACACTGGTGCTGGTTCAGGCAATGCGTGACCACGGATGCAAGAACATAATATTCTCATCAAGCGCCACGGTTTACGGCAATCCTGAGATAATTCCTATTACTGAGGAGTGCCCCAAGGGCGTCTGCACCAACCCTTACGGCTGGACCAAGAGCATGCTTGAACAGGTCCTGACCGATATGCAGTTTGCCGATAAGGAGTGGAACGTGGTTCTACTGCGTTATTTCAATCCTATAGGCGCTCATGAGAGCGGTCTGATAGGTGAGAACCCCAACGGCATTCCCAATAACCTGATGCCTTATGTTACTCAGGTGGCAGTGGGCAAGCGTGCTGAACTGGGCGTGTTCGGCAATGATTATGATACTCCCGATGGCACAGGCGTGCGTGACTATATCCACGTGGTGGATCTGGCTCGCGGTCATGTGTGCGCACTCAAGGCCATTGAGCGCAAGTGCGGTCTGGGACTCTATAACCTGGGTACCGGTCACGGCTATTCAGTGCTTGATGTGGTCAAGGCATTTGAAAAGGTGAACGGCGTAAAGGTTCCGTACAGCATCAAGCCGCGTCGTCCGGGCGATATTGCCACCTGCTACAGTGATCCCTCAAAGGCTGAGCGTGAACTGGGCTGGAAGGCTCAATATGGGCTGGAGGAGATGGTTCGTGACAGTTGGAACTGGCAGAAGAAAAACCCAGACGGTTTTTGATTTATTATTAATGTCACACAGAAATCACAGATAACACAGAAAAAAGTTCTGTGATTTCAGTGTTTTCTGTGTGAAATTTTATTCTGATATGAAGTGTGAAGAGATTTTCCGGGAGACCTACCGCAAGGACCCCGAGGATGTGGCGTTCTGCCCGTACAGGATTTGCCCGATAGGTGCGCATGTGGATCATCAGTTGGGCCGCATAACTGGTCTTGCTATAGATAAGGGCATACATTTTGCCTACAGTTCCAAGCAGAACGGTGTGATAGAGTTGCAGTCATTGCAGTTTGACAAACGTGCGCAGTTCCACATCCGTGAGATTGCAGAGGTCAAGCAGAATGACTGGGCAGATTATCTGCGCGGTGTAACCATTGCGCTAGCTCAGAGATATACCCTTTCAACCGGACTTTGCGGTGTGATTGAGGGCACTCTGCCTATCGGCGGTCTGTCATCATCGGCCGCTGTCTGTCTGGTATATCTGTCGGCTCTGTGCAGGGTGAACAACATCAGACTCACGCGCCTTGAGATGATCATGATTGCCATGGCATCAGAAAACAACTACGTGGGTGTGAACAGCGGCAAACTGGACCAGAGTTGTGAGATGTACTCCAAAAAGGATCATCTGCTTTACCTTGATACAAAGGATGATACGTATGAACTGATACCTACCAGCCCCAACATGAAACCGTATGAGATTGCAATCTTTTTCAGCGGTGTGGAGCGTACCCTGGCGGGCAGCAAGTTCAATATGAGAGTTGATGAGTGCCGCAGTGCCGCATATGCCCTGCTGGCTTACGCGGGTATGGAGTACGGCAAGTTCGGTGAGACCTATTTCCGTCAGGTTCCGCGCGATGTTTATGATACCTACAAGGACCGTCTGCCCGATAACTGGCGCAAGCGTGCCGAGCATTGGTACACAGAGCAGGAGCGTGTGGTGGCAGGTGCCGAGGCATGGCGCAAGGGTGACATTGAGGAGTACGGCCGTCTGAGTTTCCAGTCAGGCAACTCATCAATCTACAACTGGGAGACCGGTTCGCCTGAACTCAAGACCTTGTATGATATAATGACCCGCACCGACGGTATCTACGGAGGCCGTTTCAGCGGTGCAGGATTCAAGGGCTGTTGCATGGCATTGATTGACCCGGCATACAGAGAGAGTATTATAGATAAGGTTTCAAAGGAGTACCTCAAGACTTTCCCGGCACTTGAGGGCAAATATATGGCTACAATCTGCCAGTCAGCCGACGGACTGAAACTATGAAGTGCCTGATACTTGCTGCGGGTTATGCAACCAGGTTGTATCCGCTTACCGAGAACTTTCCCAAACCATTACTTAAGGTGGGTGACAAGACCATTCTTGACTGGCTCATTGATGACATTGAGGGAGTCGGATTGGTCGATGAATACGTGGTTATTTCAAACCACAAGTTCGCTCATAACTTTGATGAGTGGGCACGGGGCAAGAGTGTAAAGATAACCGTTGTCGATGACGGAACAAGCACAAACGAGACCCGCCTGGGCGCTGTGCGTGATATCCAGTTTGCAATAGACAAACTAGGTCTGGATGACGATATGCTGGTGATAGCCGGTGACAATGTGCTTGATTTCAGTCTTCAGAAGTTTGTACGTTATGCGCATGGCAAGCAGACATCATGCATCATGCGTTACTATGAGGCTGATTCCAAGCGTCTTACCAAGTGCGGTGTAGTTGAGGTGGCCCCCGATGACCGTATTATCGGCATGGAGGAGAAACCGGCACAGCCCCGTTCAAACTGGTGCTGCCCGCCGTTCTACTACTACACCAAGGCCGATGCCCGTCTGGTTCCCGCAGGTATTGCCGCCGGATGCGGCACCGATGCTCCCGGCAGTTACATTGCATGGCTCTGCACGCAGACTCCCGTTTATGCTATGGAAATGCCCGGCAGGCGCTTTGACATTGGTAATCTGGAGTCTTACCACAAAGTCTGTGAGGAGTATAAGGGAATTAAATGACACAGGGATACGGTCCCTTTGTGTCATCTTTGGATAAAATATGAAACTGAATACACCCGTTGAGATAAAGCCGCTGGACAAGAGGCTCACATACAAGGACAGCATCCTGTTTGTGGGCTCCTGTTTTGCCGATGAGATAGGCCGTCGCTGTGCGGAGCGGTACTTTGACGTGCAGGTGAATCCGTTTGGCGTGCTGTTCAATCCCTGCTCTGTTTCAGATTGTCTGGGACTGCTTGAGGGTTACGGCATAAATGCGGAGGGATGCAGTTTCATACCTGATGATGTGATTGAGACATCGGGAGGGTTCTGCTCATTCCACCATCATGGCAGCATGGCCCGCCCCACTGCTCAGGAGTTTCTTGACAATGTCAATCAGGTGCTGGCCGATGCCTCACAATTCTTCTACCGTGAGGGCTGGGTGGTGGTTACATTGGGCACGGCATTCATATATACCGATAAGGATTCGGGCAATGTGGTTGCAAACTGCCACAAACTGCCGGCTGACCGTTTTGAACGCACCATGATTGATGCTGATCAGGTGTATGATGCTCTGAACCAGTATGTTGCAGCCCGTCCTGCCAGACAGTGGATCTTTACCGTGAGTCCGGTTCGTCACTTGGCTGACGGCCTGCATGCAAACACTCTGAGCAAGGCAACCCTGCATTTGGGCATTCAGAAACTTGTGGAGCGCTATCCCAATGCCCACTATTTCCCTGCCTTTGAGATTCTGATGGATGAACTCCGTGACTACCGCTTTTATGCCGATGACATGATGCACCCGTCGGCCCAGGCTGCCGATTACATCTTTGAGCGCTTTATGGATTATGTATTGGCCGATGCCGACCGTCCTCTGCTTGCCGAGGCTGAAAAGGTCCGTTCCATGATGCAGCACAAGATCCTTAATCCCGGCACCCCTCAATCTGCAAAATTTGAAGCCCAGCGCAATCAGGCGCTAAATTCACTGCTGTCCGCATTAGGGCGCTGTCCGCATTAGGGACGGTTCCTTCCGTGGACACTGCTTCCTGGTGCACAGAACTTTTTGGGGTATCGGTATCAGAAACAACGCAGAACTATCAGTTTGGGGAGCCAACGCTCCTTGGCTACGCGTGCTCCCTTCCAGACCCTAAACGGCGAACTCCTCAGTCATAGCCACCTGCGGTGTCTAACCTTCGTCAGACAAGCGCCGTTTTTAACGGGATCTTCTAGGGGCCCGCGCTTAACGCCAAGTCACTGATGCTCCCCAAACTGACAGTTCTGCTACTGCAAATAGCAGGCTTTAATACCGTACACAGAAGGAACCGTTCCTATTGTGTAATAAGGTGATGCAGTTGATCGGTGGTGTCGGCAATGTGGTCGGCTGAGGTGAGTTCGTGGCGGGGGCGGAACCCCCAGCTTACTGCTATGACGGGGATGCCGGCGTTGCGGGCGGTCTGGATGTCGGTTCCTGAATCACCGACCATAATGGTATTGGTGCGGTCAGTTCCGGCTTTCTGCATTATGTATTCCACCAGTGCGGCATCGGGTTTGAGCGGATATAAGGGACTGTTGCCCATTACTGCAACAAACGGTATGCCCGGAAAGAATTTTGATATCAGTTTTTCGGCTCCTTCCTGAATCTTGTTTGATGCTACGGCAAGTTTGTATCCTTCGGTAGAAAGGGCGTTTATCAGTTCCGGAATACCGGGATAGGGCTTGGTATAAACATCTATGTGTGCGGCATAATAATCCAAGAACTGCGCAAGGGTACTGTCCACAAAAGCGTCATCGGCTGCAAGGTTTTCAGGCAGGGCGCGCATAACCAGTTTGCGCATTCCGTTGCCTACCATCAGTGTGTATTCGCCGATGGTATGTTGCGGTAAGCCTAGCGTGTCAAGGGTGTGGTTCACCCCCGCAGCCAGATCTGCAATTGTGTTGAGCAGCGTGCCGTCCAGGTCAAAAATGACAAGTCTATTCATATCGGCCGCAAAGGTAAGGTATTTATCTCATTTTTTTAATTGCATGCTTATTGACCAATAACTGAGATTGCTTATTTTTGCGCAAGTAAGTTTAATATGTTCTGATTATGAAACGTTTATTCCTGTTGTTTGTCTTATCTGCCTTTACAGGTATAATTCTGGGTCAAAGTGTCAATGAACTTCATCTGAAAAACGGAAGTGTCATCAAGGGAAGTATTCTTGATCTGGATCCGTCTGGTGACGTAAAAATCAAGACAACTGACGCCAAGGTTTATACCTTTTCCATGTCAGAAGTTGACCATATTGTTCAGGAAAAGTCAAAAACCACAGACATCACGTTGGGTAGTAATGGCAAGAGGCGTATTATAGACCGACATAGAGACAATCTCTATTGGTTGGATACAGGTCAGACCTTAACATCCGATGAATATGCCACAGTGCTCAAGGGTAATCTTTTTGATACATTCTACAGCGCCCAAAAACAGTTTAACAATGGTAAGTCGCTGATATTTGCAGGAGTAGCTTTTACTCTAGCGGCAGTATTATCATACAGTTCTTACTTGAATTCAGCCCATACCGATGCCGTCACCAAAAAAAAGAACTACGATGAAAGTAAACTTGATATCTTTATATTGACATCTGCAGGGGCCGATGTCTGTTTCTTTTTAGGCTTTATGTTCAGGGGCATAGGCAAGGGCCGCATGGAATGGGTCAAAGACACATATAATATGGGCTATACTCATACATCGTCTGTCAGTTTCAAACCATCATTATTGATGACGGCCCAGAATGATATCGGTCTTGGTTTTTCTTTGAATTATTCTTTCTGAAAATAGAATAGTCTGATATCATTTTCAGCCATCGTTTTGTGCTGCTAAGACAATTTATTGTTATATTAGCAGCCTATAAGTCAATTTATTACTAACCATTGCCATATGAAACAATCCTTTTTATTAATCGGATTGGCAGCGTTGTCTATTGCTGCCTGCAACAAGGCGCCTAAAGAGGCCGCTGACCTTAAACTGAATGACAAAGAGTATTTTGAGACTCAGGGCGTGAATGTCCTGGTGTTCAGCAACACTTTTTCGGGGGGATTCAACGATGAAAAGAACTCCGGAATAGAAATTATCCATCACGGCGTACGTACCGTCCAGGGTGGTGCGGTCCGTCTTAACAAGACTCCAGAGCAGTGGGATCTGGTGCCTGCTTCACCTTCACGTACGGTTGATTCTGTCAACAACTCCATTGAGGTTACCATGCGTTATGCCGATTATAACTTTGACTCACGCGTAGTGGTTACCGCAAAAGGTAAGGCCGTTGAGATTGCTGTCTGGTTGGACAAGCCCGTTCCTGAGTTCCTGGCTGGCAAGGCGGGTTTCAACCTGGAGTTCCTGCCGTCACAATACTGGGGCAAGACCTATCTGATGGACGGTCGTCCAAACCGGTTCCCGCGCTATGCGGTCAGCCAGACCCAGGCCGTATCAAATGATGAGAAACCTCGTCAGTTCAAGGGATTCCGTACATACGATGACCGTGGTACAGGTGAATTCGTTGATCCTCTGCCTCTTGAGACAGGTCATTCCATCCTGATGGCTCCCGATGCTCCCGAGCGCATGATCAGTATCAATTCTGAAGATGCCATGCTGGAACTGTATGACGGACGTATGCTGGCTCAGAACGGCTGGTTCGTACTGCGCAGCGTATTGCCCGCGGGCAAGACCGGCAAGGTTGTTACCTGGACGGTTGAGCCTCATGCCATTCCCGGCTGGATAAGGGAGCCTAACATAGGTTTCTCACAGGTGGGTTATGTTCCTTCACAGCCCAAGGTTGCCGTGATAGAACTTGACAAGATGGACAAACCGCTTAAGACTGCATCGATCTACAAGATAGAAGATGATGGTTCAGAAAAACTTGCTTATAAGGGCAACATTGACGTGTGGGGCATGTACTACAAGTACAACTACGTTAAGTTTGACTTTACCGATGTCAAAGACCCCGGTGTCTATTATATAAAGTACGGCGATTACAAGACCGGCAACTTTATCATTGACAGTTCTGTCTATAATTGGATAACCGATGCCACCAGCGACGTATGGATTCCTATTCACATGAACCACATGACAGTGAATGAGGGCTACCGTATCTGGCACGGTGAGCCGTTCAAGGAGGGTTATCTGCAGGCTCCTCAGAGTGACCACTTTGACTTGCACTCACAGGGTGTTCAGACCAATACCAAGTACAAACCTTACGAACTCATTCCGGGTCTGAATGTGGGAGGTTACTTCGATGCGGGTGACTTTGACATAGAGACCGGATCAAACATCAGCGTGGTGCAGAACATGGTTGCCGCTTGGGAACTGTTCCATCCCATGCGTGACGAGACGTTCGTAAGCGAGGAGCAGCGTTATGTGGACCTGCATCGTCCGGACGGCAAACCCGACCTGCTTCAGTACATTGAGCACGGCGTTCTGAACCTGCTGGCTCAGGCCGAGAACATCGGCTTCATGTCAAGTGCGCTTTCCAATTCGGTTCTTGACAACTATCATCACCTGGGTGATGCGGCCGCTATCACCGATGGCCTGCACTATGACCCCAGCCTGCCTAAGTATGTGAAATCGGCTGATGGCAAGCGCAGTGGCACCCCCGATGATATGTGGGCTTTTACCAACCGCAACCCCAACTCCGATATCAACGCAGCCAATATGTTTGCTGCAGCAAGCCGTGTACTCAAGGGTTACAATGATGATCTTGCCGCACGCTGCCTCAAGCAGTCCAAGCGACTCCAGGAGGAGGCAACCAAACTTCAGCAGAGCCGCAATTTCAATGCACGTGGTCGCCAGGGCGGCCAGGTAGGCCAGAACTTCCAGGGTGCTCAGAACGGTCAGAGACCTCAGATGCCTCAGGGTAGTCAGAATAATCAGGCAGTTCAGAATATGAACTTCAATCGGCAGGGTACCGGAAATATGGCAACAAACCTGCAACTTTACATTGCAACCGGTGAGAAATCATACATAGACCAGTTTGTTGAGCAGATATGGCCGGCTCTGGATCGGAACGTAAACGGAAGCATCCGCACGGCAATGGATGCCATACCTTATATGGATGCTGCTTACAAGGAGCGTCTGCGTCCGTATGCTGAAAAGTACAGGGATTATCTGGAGCAGGTAAGCAATAATAATCCTTATGGTGTGCCAATAGGTGAGGGCAACTGGGCAGGTAGCGGTGCTGTGGTAAATTACGGAACCACCGCAACTTTTGCCAACCTCTACTTCCCGGATATCATTGACAAGAAATACGCGTACAACGCTGCCGCATTCATGTTCGGATGCCACCCGTATCACAACTATTCACTGGTAGCCACGGTGGGTGCTGCCCGCCCCAAGCAGGTGTTCTACGGTAATAACCGCGCTGATTTCTCATTCATTCCGGGCAACGTGGCTCCAGGCCTGCTGTTCCGCAAACCCGACCACTTTGAGAACTTTGATGACTGGCCATTCCTATGGGGCCAGAATGAGGGTACCATAGCCGGCAACACCAGTTACTACATCTTTGGCGAGGCCTTCAAGCAAATGGCTAAGGAATAATATATAAAGAGAAGCCACAAATGGCACCGCAAAAAGAAGAGAGGCGCTTTTGCGTCTCTCTTCTTTTTGTGGTGCCACCGGGAATCGAACCAGGGACACAAGGATTTTCAGTCCTTTGCTCTA
>JAFZKA010000083.1 GCA_017551925.1 Bacteroidaceae bacterium
CTGATCCATCTACTGCAAAACGTTTTAAAAAGTTCAACCATCCAAGTCTTTCCTTGTACATCCTCGTGTGAGGCAACAAAAAAAGACATAAACAATAAAACCTCTCTTGTTTACGTCTTCAAGTACGTGGGCAGTAATGCCTTAAAGTACTTTCAAATCAGAGTCTATATAGTAAACAAATACTTTTACTACTCTTCTTATTGACCGTTTTCCAAGTCGGGCGGTTATTAAAAACCTCGGTTATAAAGTAACCAACTTTAAAAAAAGGGGTACGTTACCGTACACAATGTGCGTTATGCGCACAACTCAATAATAGGAAAACTCTGATTCAATCCATTCTGCTTTCCTGTCCGCAAAGTTACTGCTTTTTTATTACTGCCCAACTTTTTTGCAAGATATTATTATTCATATTAATGAAACAACAAGTTCAAAAAAACGATTATACAAAATGATTGATGAAAAAAAAATCTTACTTTAGCAGTTCAGAAACCATTTATTAACCAATTACAGATATTTATGAAGAAGTACTTAGCAGAAATGATCGGAACCATGGTTCTGGTTCTTATGGGTTGCGGCGCAGCCGTTAGCCTAAGTTGTACACCTGCAGGCGTAGGAGTTCCCGGCGTTGTCGGAACCGCTCTTGCATTTGGTCTTGCCGTTGTTGCTATGGCATACGCCATTGGCGGCATATCCGGTTGCCACATCAATCCCGCCATCACACTTGGCGTTTGGCTCTCAGGCCGTATGAGTGGTAAAGACGCTGTCATGTACATGATTTTCCAAGTTATCGGTGCCATTATCGGTGCAGCAATCCTGTTCGCTATTACACCTGGAGGACTTGGTGAAAACGCATGCCAGCAGGGAATTTCAACAGGCGTAGGCTTTATTGCCGAACTTGTATTTACCTGCGTATTCGTACTGGTAGTTCTTGGTACTACCGATGCCAACAAGGGTGCAGGTAATTTTGCAGGCCTTGCAATAGGTCTGTCACTTGTACTGGTACATCTGGTTTGCATCCGCTACACCGGAACATCAGTCAACCCTGCCCGCTCAATCGGCCCCGCAATCTTTGCAGGTGGCGCTGCCCTGAGCCAACTCTGGATATTCATCGTCGCTCCTATGTGCGGTGCTGCAGTGGCTGCAGGACTCTGGAAAATGATTGGAAGCGAAAAGTAAAACAGATTGCAAAAACAAAAAGAATTCCGGTGGCTAAACCATCGGAATTCTTTTTTATTTCATCTTTATGCAGTTGATTATACGGCCGCACTTGATGCCCTCACGACGGGCCGAAAAGAATCGGTCGTTATTTTTGTAGGTACAGATGCCTGCCACTTGAATGTTTGCAGGCTGGACTCCAGTCTCTTCCATCAACCATCTGTTTGCTTTCCATAGGTCAATGTGCAATCCACCGTCCATTGGATTATCAGCAGTAGGAGCCTTAGGACCACAGTCTTGCAATATCAGTTGCATCGGGAATCCTGCGTCCGCAAAAGCATCCACAACCTCCTGCCCCACCTGAAAACTGTCCGGCCCTATGCCGGGCCCTATAACCGCCTTCAAATCAGAAGCGTTAGTGCCATACCGCTCATGCATGAACCCAATAACCTTCTGGCTAAGACGCTGCACAGTCCCCCGCCATCCGTCATGCACCGCAGCAACAGCCTTATGTACAGGATCATACAGCAAAACAGGAATACAATCAGCCGTCCGTACCGATATGGCCACACCGGGAACATCGGTCACGAGCGCATCCACACCCTCCAACTCCTCCCGGGTAGTAAAAGGATCCGTCACCTCCCGAATCACGCTCCCATGCACCTGATGAGGCTGCACCACATAAAACGGCAGCCCCTCTCCCCGCTCCGTACTGAATGCAATTATATTGTCAGCGATATTATATTTCATACCACAAAAGTAATCATTTAAACAGCACGTAAAACTCTGCCAAGTGCACAGAATTTTGGGGTATTGCCTGCGATTTGCAGAAGCAGAACCATCAGTTTAGGGAGTATCAGTGACTTGGCGTTTAGCGCAGGCCCCTGAAGGATCCCGTTAAAAACGGCGCTTGTCCGACGACGAATAGACACCGTAGGTGGCTATGATGGAGAAGTTCGCCGTTTAGGGTCCGTAAGGGAGTCTGCGTAGCCAAGGAACGTTGACTCCCCAAACTGATGGTTCTGCGTAGTTTCAAAAAATCAAAAATAGAAAGGCTGACTTAAATCAAGCCAGCCTTTCCGAATCAAAAATACTTTAACAGATATATCAGTGTCAGAGTTGAATCTCGTTACCAACCTTGCGGGCACGGTTAGGATGATCCAGATCCATACCGGTAGCGATACCAATCTCAACCAGCACATTCCAACCTGCGCACAGATAAACATAAGGATTAAAATCACCAGCAGCGGGAGTCTTGATAGTTGGGAACGGAGTGTCATGGTCAGCAATAGCCACAACCTTAACGCCAGCACCCTTGATAAGGCAATCCTGAATCTTCTGGTACTCATCAGCAATAGGATCAACCCAGAATATGATATCACCCTCTTTCATAACCTCCTCAATTCCATGCAGAGCATATGTACCCTCCAGGAAATCAGACTTACGACGGGTAATCTCATTGGTCTTAAGAGTAAGTTCCTCGGCAACGCCGTCATTATAACCGGCAAAATAGATTGTTTCAGCCTTCTTGACCCAATCAACAATCTCAGCAGGAACCTGAAGAGTAAGAGCTTTCTCAATCTGGGCGGGCAGAGCAGCCAGACCAGCCTTAATGTCCTTGCCTGCAATGTTCCACAGAACTGACTCATAATAAAGAGCCTGCTCAACAACGCTCTTGGTAGCGGCAACAGCCTGCTCCCAACCGCAGTTGAGCACATGAGTGTTTGCACAGAATGTAGAGAGAATTGTTCCCTCATTGGCGGTCAGACCGAAACGCAGAGGATTGCCCTCCTCCATAAGTTTCTTGGCAAGCAGTGTAACCTCTTTGGTACGGCCTGAGTTTGAAGCCAAAAATACGGCGAACTTGCTCAAATCATACTCACGTGACTGCCATGAACCATCGGTCTGGGCATTCAGGTCAATGCCCCAACGTTTGGTCTTGCGCAGAGCGTTCTTGGCGGGGAATATACGGCTTGAACCCTCACCGGTAAAATATGCCTTACCAGCCTTCTTAACCTGCTCGGCTATCTGCTTGGTGCAAGCGGGATCAAACTTCTTTACAGTCTCTACAGTGTCCATCATCTCCTGTACAAGTGCGTACTGAGAATACTTTTTGTCTGTCAAATTCATATTATTGTTGTTATAAATAAATTTCAAATAATGGCACAAAAGGAAAGATCCTCTTTGTGCTGTTTAAAGTCTCTTGCGAATATTCTGAATACGTTCAGTAAACTCCTTGAGTTCCTTACGCTGCTGCAGGATAAAACTGTTCTCATCAAGTTTACCCCAAGCGGCCAGCATCTCATCCTCACTCAGGAATGTAGCCTGACGGAACTTGTTCTCATAATCCTTCTTGCGGGTCTCATAAACCTGGGTGAATACGTAGTTCTGAATCTCAATACCTTTGTTAAGAACAATGTTCCAATCATCGGCTGTAATAGTATCAATACCCAGCACATGCTTGAGTGACATGTATGAGTGACGCAGTTTGTCAATAGGATACTTTTTCCAGATCTCTGTATAGCGGTGATGTATCTCCTTCCATGAGTTCAGAGTACCGTCCTTGATATCGGAACGGAGTTGGTCAACATCCTCCATAGACATAAGTTGGCCGCCCAGATTGAACCAAACGCGGTGACGGTCGCCGTCAAAACGCTTGCTGATAGACTCAAATGTCTCATTCTCATTTTCTTCAAGGAATGTTGCAATATTGCGCACAGCATAGTAGATAAGCATATCGCCATATGCGTGATAAGCCTCATAAGGATGAATGATAACCACCTTGCGCTTTGATTTCTCCATATTCTCGCCAAGAACCTCAAGTTCCTTAACCTTGGCTGGATCACCGTTCAACAGGTTGCGTCCCATCTCAATGAGTTCCTCATCAGACATTTTGTCAAAACTCTTGCCCTCTTTGCGAAGCATTGCCTTGGCAGTCCATTTGTCAAGGAGTTTACGTGCCTCAATGGCCTCTTCCATTGAATCCGGAGCATAAGCATCAAACTCAATGTTCTGCACCTTGAACACACGGGTATCACGGTGGGCGAACTTCCAGTTGTTTCGGGCCATGGCGAACATGTTGTACATCCACGCGAACGCAGGCATAACATGCAATTCACCGTGAACCTCATCATTACTGATAAGCGCAAACGGGAACGGGTTGATCATTTCCGCAGGATAGGCTCCCTTGGCAAGCATGGTAAAACTTGCAAACTTGCAGGAATGCTTTACGCTGGTACAGAGACCCGGCCAGAAACCACGCCCGGCCTCAATCTCATTGTCATTGGTACGGCTGTTATGGTTAGAACCGATGGTAGCACCGGCAGCAAGGTTTGACTGTCCCTTGACCACGCTGGCTATCAGGAACGAGTTGTTGTGATGCTGCTCGTGAGCAGGGAATATCAGATTATGAAGGACCTCACAGCATGATATCGTTGAGTTGTCACCCATGAACGAGTTCATAAGACGTGCACCGTATTTCAGATTTGAATGGCTGCCCAAAACAAAACGTACAGCAATCACTGAATAGAACAGACGGCATCCATAGCCTATGATACCATTAACCAGAACCACATTCTCACCAATCTGAGTAGGATCCATCTCCGATGAGTTAATAGTCAGATTCTTAAGTTTGCTGGCACCCTTGATATAGCAACTGTTGCCAATCTTGACATCCTTGATAATCCAGCAGTTCTTGATTACGTTGCTGTGACCGATAGTCCCGTAAAATCCGCGACGGCTGTCAAATGTATTCTGTGTAATTGCTTTGAGACGATCCTGAAGGCGTCTGTCATCAATAAACTTGGCCCACAGATAAGCATCGGCAGCAATCATACCGTCAAACGGCAGAACCTTGCGGCAACCAGTCTCATTCATCAGTTCCAGCCATACGCGAACATCCTCATCCTCACCCTCTTTAACTATGCCGTTACCGAATTTGGCATGGTCTGTGCAAGACATCTCCTGAATATTGAAGAGCATGCAGCGGTCACCTATAATATAATGTGACAGGTAGTGCACATTGTGAATGGCACAGTCATCACCTATATCGCAAGAGTGGATTGAACTGTTGGATATTCCGCACGGAAGCCTCAAATCATGAAACTGAAGTCCGTTTGATGTCACACGACCGATGCGTACAAATCCATAGAACTTATTGTTCTTGACCATCATTGGGTCAAACTCATCAGTGACAAGAATGTTGTCCCAACTCATAGCGGTATTGTCATTCTTGACCAGAGTCTCAATCTCGAAACTGGTCAGATGACGCCATCCGCCCTTAGGTGCGCACACCTGAGTGTCACGGAGATAATACTTGTTCTGTCCTGCGGGAATATACTTTGGATCAAGAAAGCTGTTGAAAAGCTGATCCGATGAAAGCACTGTAACTTTTTCCATAAATATCCTTTTTTGAGGGATTGCGGGTGCAAAGTTAAAACATATTAACGGAACCACCAAGAAAAACCTCATATAAAATAATATTTTATATGTCTTTGGAATTAGCCGTCTTTTTGGCCATCCGGCGGGAACTCGCGACTTCGCGGCGCTCGAATTTCCATGCGCTTTACGGCCTGCGGCCTTAAGCGTCAGGATGGAATCATATCTGCGTATTAGAAACAACATTTTTTTAGTTTCCTTCTGGAAACACGCTCCATTCCATTTCATTTCACTTCGCTTTGCCGGCCTTCCAGGCCGGGTAAAACAAAGCCCTGACGCGCTTCGCTGTCAGGGCTTTGTTTTACTTGGTGCAACTGGGAACTTATTCCTCAGTCTGCTCCTGTTTGGGTTCTGAGAAATCGTTCTCGCCAAATTTCACCAGCAGATCATACCAGCCTGCTATTTTCTTGATGTGACTGGGATAAACGCGCTCACGGTCAAAATCAGGAACGATACCTGCAAAGAACTTGAGCAGTTCATCATTTGAAGCCTTCTTCCAGTTAAACTCAATCTCCTTCTTGCCAAGTTTAGACTCAATAGCCAGGAAAACCTCACGCAGAGGCATCTCCTTTTCATCAGTAAAGATAGAAATGTCGCCAAGTGAGACCACCTTATCAGTTCCCTGAATGGGAAAACGTTTCTTGGTCTCATCAATATTCTCAACAATAAGGGCGCCACGGCCACGTGTCAGGAGTTTATACAGGCTCGGTTTACCTGAAATAGTCAAAATCTCGTTAAGCATAATACCAATATTATTTATTTAAAGTTTTCTTACATTTCTCAAATAGTTCATCAATCTGCGGTTCAAGAGCATGGACATCATCATTGACAATGACAAAATCAGCCCTGCCACATTTCTCATCCTGCCCCATCTGGTTCTTTATACGCTCCAAAACAGCCTCTCTGGTTGCATTGTCACGTTTCACACAACGCTGAATCCTAAGCTCAAGAGGAGCATCGACACACACCTTGAAATCCACCTCAGAATCAAATCCGGACTCAAAGAGAATAGCCGACTCCATAATACAGAAATCCTTGCTTCTGTACTTATCGGCCCATTGTCTGAAATCATCCCTGACGCGTGGATGAATTACGGCATTCACCTTGGCCATGTTTTCAGAATCACTGAAAATAAACTTAGCCAGGACCTCTTTCTGAAATTGGCCACAGCAGGAACAATAAAGCGCAGGCCCCACCAGTTCTGCCAGATCACGTTTAACAAAAGGATTTGTAGCGGTAATCAGTTTTGCGCGTGAATCAGAATCATAGACAGGAATGCCACGAAGTCGCATTTTTGCCGACACGTAACTCTTGCCGCACCCTATTCCGCCTGTAACACCTATTATTACCATATCAGAAAAAGCGTGTCTCCATCAGATAATCAACAGTGCGTGTCTGAAGTTTTACATTACGCACATTTGCCGGCTGTGAGAATATGCGCAACGTTGCCTTTGCACCGTCTCTGCCAGCTATCTCATTATAGTCAACAACGACCTGAAAATCATGCGGGCCGACCTTGTCATATTCTGACATCTTTACCCAAGCGGAAACAACAACCTTTGACGGAAATGATTTCAAGGTGATGTGTTTCGGGAAATTAACGCCTGTAACAGACACCTCAAAACTTTTCTCCGTATATTGTTGCGCTATCAATGAAACCCCCACCTCATCTGTATCAAACAAAACACCGGGAATGGGTTTCAAAGCCAACGTCATACAAGATGTATCCGACGATATCACCACATTATCAATGTCTGCAATAGCATGGTGCAAAACCGTGTCGGAAAGAAGGACTTTCGCATTAACACTTTCAGGAAAGAACTCAATGCGTTCCAGAAAGAACTGGTCCTGGCTCTCAACAGACCCGCCGAACTCAACCGGAAGCATAACGCTATGCTGCAGTGAATATTGAAAAGTCAGAGAATCCGGTTCTATTGTCCTTATGCTGACCGATGCCGGCAACATGGCCATAATAGAATCCTTTAGTCTGAGCGTGGAGAGCGAAGCATGTCCTTGAGATGTTGCAAAAGCGCTGTAATCCACATGAACAGTATTATGCGCACTGCGACGTGTGGATTTGCGTAATGCCGTTCCTTTGCCGGTCAGAAAAACAGTCAGGTGTCTGTTTGACAGTTCAGCAGTTCTTACATCATCAGGAACGCCTGAAATCTGCACCGGAACTTTCATCATAGTCTGGTGCTCCTGACTCATGGTTTGTGACCACCAAAAGAAAAAGGTAATACCCAAGAACAGCAAAAAAACCAGGAAATCCCCTCTGAAAAGATTCAAAAGGGAGTTTCCGATTTTTTTTAATGATTCTGCAAATCGGGATTTGGGTTGTCCTGGGTCCCGCACAGCGTTATATTTTAGGCTTTCTCGTCCTTGCTGGGATCTTTCTTGCGACGTGAAGGTTTCTCCGGCTTAACAGGCTGAGGTGTGGGGACAGGATTGACATAACGCTTGTCAACCTTGATCTTCATACCCTGAGCAATCTCAAGAGTTACTGAAACCTCGTCAATATCCTTTATCTTTCCGAATATACCTGAACTGGTAACAACATCCTGCTCTTTCTGCAGTGCGTTGCGGAACTTTTCACCCTCCTTATCCTGACGCGGACGCATAAAGATCATCAAAAGGGCAAGCATGAAAAGCACCAGAATAATCGGATTACCAAATATGCCGCCGCCCTGTGCACCCTGAGCACTCTGTCCCGATGAAGCGGGAGCGTCAAGATTCACATCCTGTATAAAATTTACTGTGTGTTGTACATTAACCTCCTGATATGACATCTGGAAGGGATTAAGTAAAAGCATTTGTGCCATAATTGAATATTTGTTTTAATTAAAAATCCTTGTTAAGTCTGCCTTGTGCAGTCATCTCCTTGACTATTGTTTCAAGCATTCCGTTCACAAAACTACCACTCGCAGGGGTACTGAGCGATTTTGCAAGTTCCACATATTCGTTCACCGTAACCTTGAGCGGAATCTGTTGGAAATGCAGCATCTCAGCCATTGCCACCTGAATTATGATAACATCCAGAAAAGCCAGACGGTCCGGATCCCACCTGCGGCAATTGGCTGCAACAACAGCCTCCCTTTCGGCCGCTGTATCTATACCGAAATGAAGCAGATCAAGAGCAAACTGACGGTCATCATTATCCTTGAACTCACTTTTTAACGGTTGATCTGTCACTTGACCGTCAGCAAACAAACGGAAAGTCTTGAGAACAAAAGAATCTATCAGTTCCTTGTCACCGTTCCAATAAAGATTCTGTTCCTCAAGCAAAGTATCCAGTTGCTCGTTATCCTGAGCGAACAGTTTGTATATTTTGCGGCAAAGTTCCTTATCTGACTCAAAATCAAAGCGTTCCTCCTGCCAGTACTCCTCCATGACATCTGACTCCAGAACATTGGCATATGTTTCTTTAAGCCAATCTGATTCAAGAAGCCATGACATATCATTCTCCTCAATAAATTGCAGCAATTCCGAGTTGGTTTCCAACTGCACTGCAAAAGCGTTGGCTGCCAGGCGTTCCTCCTTGCCTGATATATGAGCCGCACCCATTCTCTTTTGTTTGGAAACAGATTTTTGCGCATATTTTACAAGCGCAACAGGAATGTAAAGAAGGGTTTTGTAGAGGGAATAAGCACTGTCAAGGCTTCGGGCCAGTTCACGCTCTGCCGAGTTGATGTTCTGCCCGCCATTCTGGTAATACGCATAGATTACCTGAACTACTTTCAGTCTGATGAGAACTCTGTTGATCATTTGTGTCAAAACCGTAAATCCGGTCTGCAAAAGTACAACTTTTTTCCGCACAAACATTAGATTTTACATTGATTTGTTTCTTATTTCTTGCATACTTTGAATCATTTCACCATATTTGTACAAAATTCAATTTAAGGGTTATGGAGGAATTCAGAAGGAAGACAGCCGATGAGATTGAAAAGGATGTGATTTTCTCACATGCCATCAAGGCTGGAAAACGCATCTATTACATGGATGTCCGTAAGACACGCAAGGATGAGATGTATCTCTCAATCACTGAGAGCAAGAAAATTACCACAGGTGAAGGTGAAGATGCAAAAGTCAGTTTTGAAAAGCACAAGATTTTCCTCTATCGCGAGGATTTCAGCAACTTTATAGACGGTCTTACCAAGACCATCAAGTTCATCCATGAGGCTGAAAAGGAATACTCCGATGCTCCCGCCCCTGAAACCACAGCCGAAGAACAAACCGAAGAACAGCCCAAACAGGACGACTTCAAAATCGAATTCTAAATAGGTTTCCCCGTGCGTGTTTCCAATCCGCATAAAGATTCCAATTAGGTACTTCAAGGAATAAAAAGGTTTCCAGCTGCACCCAGTAAAACAACACCCTCACGAGCTTTGCTCGTGAGGGTGTTGTTTTACCCGGCCTGGAAGGCCGGCAAGCGACCGTAGGGAGCGCGTTTCCAGAAGGAAACTAAAAAAAGGTTGTTTCTAATACGCAGATAAGATTCCATCCTGACGCTTAAGGCCTTCAGGCCGTAAAGCGCATGGACGCCCGAGCGCCGCGAAGCAGCGAGAACCCGCCGCATGGAAAAACATCGGCCTTAAAAGGAAAAATATTTGTATATTCTGCAATAAAACCGTACCTTTGCCCCGCTTTTACGTAAAGCCTGCCCAAAAAGCAGTGTTTTGTGTGATGGTGAATTGAGTATTAACAATTTAGAGTAACACGTTTTAAAATGAAATCAATTGACGTAAAGGGCACAGCCCGCAACGAGTTCGGTAAGAAAGGTGCCAAGGCACTCCGTAAGCAGAACCTTATCCCCTGCAACCTGTACGGTGTAGAGCGTAACGAGAAAGGTCTTCCTGTAGCCAAGGCTTTCAGCGTAACTTTTGAAGAAGTTCGCAACCTCGTTTATTCACCCGATATTTTCTCAGTTAACCTGACCATTGACGGTAACACCGTTCTGGCAGTTATGCGTGAGATCCAGTTCCACCCTGTAAAGGACAACATCCTGCACATAGATTTCTATCAGATTACTCCTGAGAAGCCTATCGTAATGGCTGTTCCCGTTAAGCTGAACGGTCTGGCTGCCGGTGTTAAGGCTGGTGGTAAGCTGGAGCAGATTCTGCGCCGCGTAAAGGCCAAGGCTCTTTACACTGCTATTCCTGAGAAGATTGAGATTGATGTTACACCTCTTACCATCGGTAAGTCATTCAAGGTTGGTGACCTTAAGGTTGACGGCATTGAGTTCACAAGTCCTAAGGATGCTGTGATCTGCACAGTAATGTCAACACGTTCAGCAGCTGCCGCTGAGACAACAGAGGAGGCACCTGCTGCTGAGGCTCCTGCCGCAGAATAATAGTAAATGAAGTATCTGATTGTGGGGTTGGGTAACCCGGGCGACGAATACCAAGATACCCGCCACAACATAGGATTTATGGTATTGGATGCCCTAGCAAAGGCATCCGATACTGTTTTTGAGGACAAGCGATACGGTTTCGTAGCAAACATGCGCATCAAGAACCGCGAACTTGTACTCCTCAAGCCCACTACATTCATGAACCTGAGCGGCAATGCCGTACGTTACTGGATGAACAAGGAGAACATCCAGCCTGAAAACCTTCTGGTTGTTGCCGATGACCTGGCCCTACCCCTTGGCAAGATACGTCTGCGTAAACAAGGTAGCGGCGGCGGTCATAACGGCATAGGCAACATCATCCAGGTTCTCTGTTCCGAGCAGTTCAGCCGTCTGCGCTTTGGCATCGGCAATGATTACCCCATGGGTGCCCAGATTAAGTTCGTGCTTGATCCTTTCAATGAGGATGAGCGTAAAGTCCTTGACGAGCGTATTCCAATTGCCGTTGAGGCCGTAAAGAATTTCTGTCTGGCCGGCATTGACGATACTATGTGCAAATTCAATAATAAATAAGGCTGTTGGCTATTGGCTGTTGGCTAAAAAAAATGGAAGCTCGAATTGATAAGTGGTTATGGTCCGTGCGTATCTTCAAGACGCGCACCATTGCTGCTGAGGCTTGCAAGAAGGGCCGCATTTCAATTAACGGCGTTCAAGTCAAGCCCTCAAAATCCGTTCATGAAGGTGATACCGTTCAGGTCCGCAAACCGCCCGTAACCTACTCTTTCCGCGTGCTCCAGTGCATTGAGAACCGCGTAGGTGCAAAACTGGTTCCCGAGATGATGGAGAACATCACTCCTAAGGACCAATATGATCTGCTTGAAATGAACCGCATCAGCGGATTCGTAAAGCGTGCCGCCGGTCTGGGGCGTCCCACCAAGAAAGACCGCCGCGATATGGAGGATTTCCTCTCCGACGCAGAATTTGAATTACCAGAAGAATTCGACTTCGACGAATAGCTCACCAGTCCCGCTTTGCCACGAGTTCGATGATGCGTACCACCGTCATCATGGCTTTCTCCATGCTCTGGATGGGCACCCACTCGTAGCGGCCGTGGAAATTCATGCCGCCTGCAAAGAGGTTAGGACAAGGCAGCCCTTTGAATGAGAGTTGCGCACCGTCTGTGCCACCGCGGATAGGCACCTTGACGGGAGTGACGCCAGCCAGTTTCATTGCCTCACAGGCAATATCCACCACAAACGGAACCTTGTCAATCTGCTCCTTCATGTTGTAGTACTGGTCACTGACCTCTGCCGCAACTGTTCCTTCACCGTATTTGGCATTCATCTTATCAGCAACAGACTTGGCAAACTCCTTGCGGGCCTCAAACTTGGCACGGTCATGGTCACGTATAATAAAGGTGACTCTTGCATGGTCAACCTCACCGGACATACCAACTATATGGTAGAACCCCTCATAACCTTCAGTAGTAGCCGGAGTCTCACCGGCAGGAAACATCTGAATCAGTTCTGCAGCCAGCAGTGATGCATTGACCATCTTACCCTTGCCATAACCAGGGTGAACCTCAAGTCCCTGGATTTTGAATACTGCCTTGGCGGCATTGAAGTTCTCATACTCCATCTCTCCTACTTCACCGCCATCAACAGTATATCCGAACTCACACCCAAAGCGCTCTACATCAAAATGGGCGGCACCCATGCCTATCTCCTCATCAGGATTGAAGCCTACGCGCACCTTGCCGTGCTTGATCTCAGGATGCTGTTGCAGATATTCTACGGCAGTGATTATCTCAGCAATACCGGCTTTGTCATCGGCCCCCAGGAGGGTTGTGCCATCTGTAACAATCAGGTCTTCACCCTTGTGGGCAAGCAGTTCAGGGAAAAGGTTTGGCGAGAGAACAATATTCTGCTCTTTGTTCAGCACAATGTCACCACCGTCATATTTCTCAACTATACGCGGTTTCACATCCTTGCCGCTCATTGAGGGGCTGGTGTCCATGTGCGATATAAAGCCTATTGTAGGAATCTTTTTGTCTGTATTAGATGGCAGAGATGCATAGACGTATCCCATATCATCCATATATACCTCTTCAAGTCCCATACTCTCCAACTCTACCTTAAGTTGGCGTGCCAGATTCATCTGCTTGGCGGTACTGGGAACGGTCTCAGAGTTCTCATCTGACTGCGTATCGACTGCAGTATAACTCAAAAATCTCTTAATCAAATCCATATTTTTTTCAAATAAACTGTTCCTTTGACATTATTTAGCCTTCAATATCACAAGATTATCACCGGCTTGAAGTACCGTGCTGCCGTTGGGTATAATCTCCTTCTCACCACGGCGCACAAGCAGGACAAGACCTTCATCAGAGAACTCGCCCACAGTATGACCTTCACGTTTACTGCCGGGTTTGATGGTCTTTTCCATAAGGTATGTCTCAGAATCAACATATGATTTTGTAACCACTATAGCCTTGTCACCAGGACAGAGTTTTGTGTCGCCACGGGCTATTATACGCTCCTGACCGCGTATGACAAGTGCAATCAGCACATTCTTGGGCAGCCCCAGATCCATAATCTGTTTTCCCGCCCATACACT
Organism: Bacteroidaceae bacterium; assembly: GCA_017551925.1. Taxonomy (GTDB): domain Bacteria; phylum Bacteroidota; class Bacteroidia; order Bacteroidales; family Bacteroidaceae; genus Colenecus. The sequence goes on from JAFZKA010000083.1 coordinate 13,556, forward strand.
GCGTGGACCTATGCCTATCTGGCTGAACTGCATCTCAGTATTCTCAGAATAGTCATTGAAGGTCTTCATGACATTGGCATTCGCATCAATCATGTCAAGTTTTTCAGATACCCATGGGATGAGTGTCCCCTGTATGGATATGGAAATGAGCACGATACAGAACACCGTATTGAACAGGTCAGTCTGAAGTGAATCAACACCTGTAATGGCCATTATGGCAAACACTATTGATGCTGCCCCTCTCAAACCGACAAAAGAAATCAGTTCCTGCTGTTTTGACGAGTATTTCCTGAATGGTGTCAGAATGCTGAAAACTGCAACAGGACGGGCAACAATAAGCATGAAAGCCGATATGGCAAGTGCAGGCAAAACGGCCTTATGCAATAATGCCGGGCGCGCCAGCAAACCAAGCAGAAAGAATATGAGTACCTGCATCAGGCCTGTCAGCCCGTCAAAGAATCCTACCATTGAGCGTTTTCCGCCAAACTCCTCATTACCCAGGATTACACCTACCAGATAGGCACTCAGATAGCCGTTTCCGCCAAACACATCGGGAATGGCGTATGATGCAATGGCAACGGCAAAAATGAACAGCGTATCAAACCCTTCGGTTGTTATTTTGATGCGTTGCAGTACGATTGAAGCCAGTTTTGCAATCAGCAGACCTATTCCGGCACCAAAGACAATCTGTGAAAAAATCATCCAGATTATTGATGCGCCCGATGCCGTTCCGTTCACAACCGAAATCATTATGGCAGTAAGCATGTATGCGCAAGGATCATTACTACCGCTCTCAACCTCAAGCATAGGAGCAGTATGGTTCTTAAGGCCCAACTTTCTGAAACGCAGTATTGAAAAGACCGATGCCGCATCGGTAGAACTTACCACCGCTCCCAACAGCAGACTCTCTGCCCAACCCCACGCAAGGACAATACGGCAGAACAGTCCGGTCAGGAAGGCCGTTATCAGAACGCCCACCGACGCAAGCAGTACTGATTCGCGCACCACAGGCTTGACAGTCTCCCAGCGTGTGCCGAATCCGCCATAGAACATTATGAAAATAAGCGCTATGGTACAAACATCCATAGCAAACGGACGGTTATCCAGATGAACAGGTATTGCTCCGACATTGCCAAAAACGATACCAAGCACAATGAATGCCAGCAACGTAGGCACTCCAATGCGTGATGAGATATGATTCAACCAAATACAGGTAAGAATCACCACTACAATGAGTATAAGGAACAATGTAACCATACTACCTACAAACTTATAAAAAAGAATCCATTCAAGTGAGATTGTTTTAGTAACTTTGCAGCCTGAATTGATAATCGGTCAATCAATGAGAGCTTTTAAGATACTGGCAGCCATCGTTTTATGTTTGTTATCCGCATCGGGTATCATAGCACAGACTGACAGCATTAAACCCGGCATAATCAAAGCGCTCGGAAACAGGCTTGACACAAAAGCCTTGTTCAAATATGATTCCCGCTATATTGAAGTACCCGAACGTCCTTGGCGTTTCATTCTGAGAGGCAGACTGGATGAATTCAAGACAGATTTCATCAACAACAACTCATTTGATTATGAGGACGTGACATACAACACATGTCTGGAGATGAATCTGGATTCAAAGGTAAACAAATCTGTCGGCCTTTGGGTAGGATATCGCGGACTGGGCATAGGTTACTTTTACAAACTTGGCAAGAAACCCGGAGTCAATCTGAATATAAGCGCTACAGGAGCAAAGATTGGCTTGAATTTCAGATTCAGGAGCATGAAATTTGACCAACTCCACGCAAAAATGGATTACATGTTTACCGACACAACTGTCACTGATTTTGAAGGTGATGCCCATTTCTTTGAGCCAATAGACGTTGTATCATTTTATTTTGACGGATACTATGTTTTTAACGGAAAAAACTATTCACAGGCTGCAGCATATAATCAGGCTGTCATTCAAAAAAAATCAGCCGGATCGTTGCTTTTGGGTGCTACGTTTTACGCATCGGGCATAGACATGGCTTATAACAAGAATGCAAGTCTGATTCATTCCTGTGATTCGGTAGGTTCCATCTCACTCGGAAAAATAGCCATAGGACTGGGATACGGCTACAACTGGGTACCGGCAAAAGGATGGACAATCAATGCCATGATAATGCCCAACATCAGCGTATCGGACAATGTGATACGTACCAAATACGATTTCAACTACGATATATTCTATGACAAAGATGATACTGATGATTACGGCAAATGGGACAGTAAAAATCATGTTTGGGAAAACGGAAAAACGCACAAGAATCCAACTCTAAATGAATACGGCAATGTGGAAATGCCTGATGATATAGAGATATGGAAAGTCCGTGAGGACAAAAACAGAACCCGATGGGCATTCAATTATGACGTAAGAGTGGGCATATCATACTGTTGGAGCCGATACTTTGTAAGCGCAAACGCCATTTTCAACCACTATGAATATGGCCGGAATAACAGCAAAGTCAATCTGATAGACTGGTACACCACATTCTCACTCGGCATCAGGCTGTAACAGAATATTTTCCGCTCAGAATTCTGTTTCTTATACTTTTCACGGCGGGTTTGTAGTACTCAATCTCCATTCCTTCAAGGATACGTTTGAGTTCTGCCATCAACTCCGGATAGAAGGTGCTGATGCGGTACGCAATCTTTATGCAAATAGCCTGAATGCCAGGCAGTTCCTCAACATTCACAGCATGATCCAGGCAGAAATCATACAAGTCCGAGCGCAAATC
>JAFZKA010000084.1 GCA_017551925.1 Bacteroidaceae bacterium
CATTTTTCAAAGATACACAATCTACACCAACTGACACAAATAGGACACAAATGGACCGCATCCCTGTGTCATCTTGAATCAGCGTCTAAATGAGAGGATAAGCGGATAAATCTCCAGGCGGCCGGCCAGCATAAGCACCATACTGGACAGTTTTATCATCGTGGGCAGGTCTGCGTAATTATTCATAGAACCCACCTGGCCGAATCCGGGCCCCACATTTCCCATGCAGGCTATGGCGGCCGAAACTCCGGACCTGAGATCCATACCGGCTGCTATATTCAATTCGGCACCCAAGAATATAAATCCTATGTACATAAGTATGAATAGTTGGGCCTGACTTATCTCATATGGCCTGCATGAACGTCCGTCAAATTTACTGCGTGTAACGAGTAGGGGGTCTCTGAACTGGTGCAAATTGTATCTTATTCCTTTGCCCACCAAGACTATACGGTCTATTTTTATTCCTCCCGATGTGGAACCTGCGCATCCGCAGATAATGGAGCAGACTATCAGAATTCCTATACAGAATGACGGCCAGACGTTGGTATCGGCAGTGGCGAACCCCGTAGTAGTGGCTATTGAAACTGTCTGGAACAGGGCATGTCGCAGTGATTGACTGTTTGTGTCATACAAATGGTTGTGTTTGAGGCTGACAGTTATAAGCAATACGGCTGCGAATGTAAGTATCATGAATACCCGGAACACCTCTGATTTCAATATGTAGCTGCGTTTGTTCCGGCCGGGTATGATGGCTGAATACAGCAGTGTGAAATTGACAGCGCCTGATAGCATTGATACTATGAGAATTATTTCAACCACAGGATTGTCAAAGAATGCTATGCTGCTGTTCTTGTTACTGAATCCGCATGTGCTGCAGGCCGACATGGCATGTATCAGTGAATCAAACCATCCCATCCCTGTCATTTTGAGGCATATGAATGAGATGAGGGTTATTGCGGTATATGTAAGCATCATGATTCTTACAAAACCACGCTTGCCGCCTTTAAAGTATTCCCTGGCCAGGCTTGAAGTCTCTGAACTTACCAGTATAACCTGACCGTTGCGGTCATCGGGGATAGCCAGACTGATGAGCAGCACCACACCAATTCCTCCAATCCATGCCGATGCTATGCGCCATAACTGCAATCCGGGAGGTAGTGACTCTATGTTATTCAGGATAGATGCGCCAGTGGTGGTAAAACCTGACATGCTCTCAAACAGAGCGTTGATGATACTGAATTCACCACCATATATCATGAAAGGAATTGCGCCGAACAGCCAGGCGGTAATCCATGCGCACAGAACAATGGTATATCCTTCTTTGGCTTGGATCTTATCAACTGATTTGGTCATCAGGACAGGTAACAGTCCACATATCAGGGCTAACAATCCCGCCACGGCTAATGGAACAAAACTGTTGTCCGATGGTGACAGGAGTGCCGTAATGGCCGATATTATCAATAGCAGCGATATAATGAGCAGGACTATTCCACAATGTCTAATAATAACATGAGTTCTCATAGTTCTATATTCTCACTTCAGAACAAGCCGCTAAAAATACACTTTTTCAAACGAATAATAGTCATTTCAATGCATTTTTTGACACATCCCTGTGTCATTGCAGATTGATGTCCGATATGTCCACCAGGTTGTTCATGATGGCATATATGGTCAGGCCGGCGGGGGAGTGGATCTGCAGTTTGGCGGTAATGTTGCGGCGGTGTGTGGTTACGGTGTGGATTGAGAGGAATAGGGCATCGGCTATCTCCTTGTTGGACATTCCGCGGGCTACACATTTTATTATGTCTTTCTCACGTTCACTCAGAATGGCCATGCTGCCGGCACTGTACTCCGGGGTATTGGCCTGTTCCGGCTTGTTTCCGGACAATACTGACTTTTCAAGTTTCATTACGGCCGGAACAAACAGACGCTCCTCAATCTCGCTGTGTGATATCAGGTCATTCTCACAGTTTATTATGTCGTAAAGGGCTGAGTTGAGCTGATCGTTATTGGGCTGACGGTAGTGACGTATCACAATGTCCTTTAGTTCCTTGAGCTTTTGTGAACCGTTATCGTGGGCAACAGAATACTTTTCTATGTTGAAACGTCCTGTGGGCTGACCGTGAAGCAGTTTCTCAACGTAGGTGAATATCACATCGTTTTCATGCTTCATGTGGTTCTCAACCTCAATGGTATAGTCATCATAGAATTTGAGTATCAGGAACGCAACGTCATTAACATCGTTGCAGTTAAGGGCTTCAATCAGTTTGCGGCGGATACCGGGCAGAATGAATTCACTGAAATATGTATGCGCGCGCTTGAGGTAATCCATCAGTGCGGGCAGTGATACACTATAGCCGGTATAGTCCTTTCCGGCTATAAGGTTGGCAACAGCCAGGAAGGTGGGGCAATCTACATTGTTGTCACGGCAAACCTCACTTATTGTGCTGTCGCCAAAACCAAAATGTATTCCGAACCGGCTTAGGACCAGAAGCAACAGATTGTTGTCATCAATCAGGTCCCTCATCTTGTCCTGCAGGGTATATTCATTCTTCATCGGTCACCATTATTTAGTATCCGATGCAAAAGTACTAGTTTTGAG
>JAFZKA010000085.1 GCA_017551925.1 Bacteroidaceae bacterium
AAAGATAGAGGCTCTGCTGGCCAGTAATCAGGGATATGTGTATCAGCGGCAGGAAAAGAACGGTGATGCAGGCAGCGGTACCATCGATATCAGTACAGCCGGTCTGCCGCGTGGTCAGTATGTGGTCTACTTGAATGTGAACGGCAAGAGCCATGCAGAGAAGATCAACGTAAGATAGGATATCCTCAGGTTACAATATAAGGATTAAAACAGTGACTAAAAAACAATAAAGATATGAGAAGAAAACTATGCGTGTTTCTGCTACTGACATTAGGAATAAGCACCTATGCACAGGACGTAGACGTGGTGAAGCGCGATTCAACCCAGAGAAGAGTAAAGAGGGCAGCAGGCTCTAATACTTATGAGGTCTCGGTACCCTATTATCAATGTAAGTCGCCTGAGGCTGCCGCATTCAGGAAATACGGAGAGTGTCAGGTTAGTGAATATACGGGCTCTCCCAATATTAGTGTTCCTTTGTATACGATTGACTACAAAGGCATCCAGATTCCTATTGTCTTGACCTATGATGCCTCGGGCATCAAGGTAGAACAAGAGGCTTCCTGGGTCGGACTTGGATGGAATCTGATGGTGGGTGGCTGTATCAACTATGTGGCACAGGGCGACGTAGACCCACGACAATTGGCTTGCTCTCCAGAGAAATGGGAAAGTTTTGTATCGTATGGAGAGAGGGAAGACGATATATATCATTTTTCGTGGAATGATTCAAATGAAATGGGGACCTGGTATAACGATCATGGTGTTGCGCGTTTTCAGGGAGATGATAATTTGCTCGGTGATTTAGATCATGGATACGGGGAGACCGATTACTTTTCTGTAAGTTTCTTAGGACAATCCTTCCTGTTTATATACGACCGTTATACAAATCAGTATCGTATTGTCGGAAAATCCTCAGACGTATATCAGATAGAGGATGTTAACCATTGCAGTTACCAGAATATTGACAATGCCAAATGGAAGATCACGGATGGGCATGGGGTCCAGTATTACTTTATTAAGGGCGAACAAACCAATTGTTACGGTTATCAAAGCATATATACTTCCACATGGTTGCTTGAATCCGTAATAACCCCAGAAGGAACAAAAGCATCTTTTGGTTATAGTTCAGATTATAAGACGACAGTGGGAGTTACCCCTTATGAAGTGATGGCTTTTGATGTTACTCCGCCGGAGGAATATTCTGGAGGTTCATATCCTGAGAGGGGTTATCACTCGGTTCCTGTATCAACAAACAGTGTCTCTCCCAAATATTTAAGCAGTATAACAACGCCATACGAGACAATCTCATTTGTCCTTGGTAATCGAGACGATATAACGCAGGGAAAACGGTTGGATAAGATTGTCGTCAAGTCAACGATAGCCAATAAGACCATCAGGGAGTATAAACTGAACTATTCCTATTTCACATCCTCAACCATTGGCGGTGATATGTTGAGAAACAAGCGAGGAGCAGACAGTTATACCGATAAATTAGGAAAGCGCCTAAAACTTATGTCTGTTGACGAGACTGGCGGAACGGTGACCCTCCGGACAAGTTTTGAGTATAACAACACCCAACTCCCCTTGAAGACTTCTGCCGCTCAGGATTTCTGGGGATACTACAATCATCAGGAGAATTATGTTGATGGCCGTCTGACCCTGCTTCCAACACCAAAACATCTGATGAGTGATAATGATCGATATATGTCAGATCAGGTGAGACGATATGAAGGTGCTAACCGGTATTGTGACGGAACATATATGCAGGCAGCCGTTCTTCAGAAGATTATCTATCCTACGAAAGGATATACAAAGTTCGTATATGAACCGCATCAATTCATATCATGGCAGAAATACCCGACGGCAACCGTTATGGCTAATCCTAATTTTGGCATTATTAATTATTCCTTGCAGGATTTCGGTTGGGATATGGGCTTAGGTGATGACTATGATCCCCATAATTATGAACGCATGACTTTGAATAAAAGCACGACAGGCACAATAGAGGTCAATTTTCATGGGAACGTACCTGCTCTTCGGTACAATGGTGCATACGTTCGAATAGCTCCTGTAGCCCCTACCACGGGTTCGGTATTGACATATACAATAGATGGGTCTGCGTCAAACCAGAGCAGTTTTATAATGACAAGATCATTAAGCCTTAATGCCGGCACGTATGATATCACTGTGTTCTGCCCGAATCTTGGAAGTGGAAACTATGTGAGCGCCTCTATCAATCT
>JAFZKA010000086.1 GCA_017551925.1 Bacteroidaceae bacterium
ACGCAGCATAGACCAGGCGTTTGACGAGTGGAAGAACCGCCCATGGGCCCAGCATGTTACATTTGACCAGTTCTGCGAATGGCTGCTGCCATACAAGGTGGTAGAACTGCAGGAAATGGACAGTTGGCGTGATACTCTATCTACATTCTTTACCTGAGGCCTTAACAATATGGTTCATGACGATGATACGTATGAGACTACATTCAATGCCGTACATACCGTTAGGAATGAGATTAACTGGCGTATAAGACCTTATGGCCTGTTCAACCGCAAAGGCTACCCGCTGCTAAGTGCAGACCTGCTGCACAAGCAGACGTTTGGCAATTGTTTGGATTACGTTACACTGGCCGTACTAACCTACCGCAGTGTGGGTATTCCATGTGTTATAGACGAGACTCCATATTGGGGCCGCTATCGTGCAGGACACAGTTGGTACACCGTACTGAATAACCGTGGTGAGGAACTTACATCAGAATGGGATGTATCATCTGTACCAGGAGGAGCGTTCTTTACAGATAAACGCATACCTAAGATATATAGGAATACATACGCCATAAACCGTGACCGTCAGAAATACCTAAAGGAATCTACTTACAAGCATCCATTCAGCATGTGCCAGAAAGATGTCACGGCAGATTATTTCAACACATCAGATATAGAGATACCTATATTCAAGAACGTAAAGCTGGCAGAGAAGTACGTATATATAGCCACCTTTACCGGAATGAACACGGATTGGAGCGTGGTTGACTATGGAACGGTCAAGCGCGGTAAGGCCCGTTTTACAAGAATGGGCCGCAATGTCATGTATATAGCATTAGGTTATGACGGTAGACAGCTGCGTCCCATATCACTGCCGTTCATTCTCCACACCAACGGTAGTATGGATTACATACAATGTGATACCACTGAGACCCGCAGTGTTGACATACGGCGCAAGTACTACCAGTCAAACAACGTGGCCAAGATGCGCAAGCGCCTGCTTGGCGGTAAGATACAGTGCTCCAAGACGGCAGACTTCAAGGAGCCTGTAACTCTCTACACTATTGATGACCTGAACATTCCGGACAAGATACCAGTAACCGCAGATCAAGATTACCGCTACTGGCGTTATATGTCACCCAATGGCAGTTACGGCAGTATTGCTGAATTGGCATTCTTTGATGCTGACACTGTAACGATGACAGGAAAGCCCATAAGCAACACTGGTGATGGTGGAGCAATAAGCCGTGCTTACGATGGTGACTGGTTGAGCAACTTTGAGACCGGGCAGGCTGACGGTAACTGGATAGGCATGGATTTGGGAGCGCCCAAATCTGTAGCATACGTAAGGATTGTACCGCGAAGCGATGATAATGACATTCACCCGGGAGATGTCTATGAGATGCGTTACTGGAACGCAAACAACGAGTGGACATCGTGCGGGATACAGACAGCAGAGGGTAATACACTACATTATGACAACATTCCTAAAGGTGCTCTAATGTGGGTTAGTAACTACACACGTGGTATGGATGAAAGGCCATTCCTGATAGATGATGACGGGAATGTGGTGTGGTGGTAAGGTCGCAAAAACAACATTTTAATAAAAATATAATTATGAAAACAAAATTAGTTTTTTTGCCAATGATTATTTGGCTGGCATTGTGTTTAACCTCATGTTCAGATTCTTCATTGTTTATGACAGATTATGATGAAATCGCCACAAATGATGATGTATTAAACAATCAAATAGATTATAATTTGATAGCACTCGATTACTTAAATTTAGAAGACAATTATTATTTCCTTGATTTAACTCAAAAGGAAGCTATTAACTTAGGTATTCCCAAAAACGAATATAAGCGAATGATTAATGAAGTGAAAACTGCGAATGATTTTATTAGCAGTTATAACGGAGATACAAAATTAATTTTACCTAATCCTAGAGATTATTCGACAAAAGATCTAATTATAGCTCGTACGCGATTCTTATCACGTGGAGAAGGAAATCAAGAAAGGAAAAGAACAATAAATACTCAAGACAATGATTGGGGGCATGATAGTTTTTGGGCACCATTAGATGCCGACTCTATTACATGTGATTGTTTTTCTGGGGGGTTACTCCAAGTACATAGGGTTCAGACCCAATATAGCGGATTAGTATATGCCGGAAAAGGATTTGCTGTTCTCACAGGGCACACGCATTTTAAAGTCAAGTTGCCTGCAACAAATGTTTATGTTGGTGTTTCATTTATAACATCAAACGCATCTGGTGGTTCTTGTACATATATGTGGTAAAAGTACATACTAAAATGAAGAATATTCTTTTGTGTATATTGTTGATTAGTGTTTCATGTAGTATAATTAATTGTAGTGGTAGTAAAAAGATCGGGAAAGAAGATTATCTATGCTTGTTTCCATCTGACTCTACTCTGTTGACAGAGACACAATTAAATCAGAAAACAGAAATTGCCCGTTTTATTAGAGATAAAATTATATTGGAGGAAAAAACGATAAGATTACAATACAAAAAGAAAGAATTAAGAGACTACAACTTTCCTAAACAATATATTAAATGGATTAATAACGACATAAATAATTTTAACGCATTCATAGAAACTTCAAATGATGCTGTACAATTATTAAATGAGCTGAGAGACAATATTAATGTTCTTTATTGATGTAAAAGATGTTTATTTCCGACCATATAACAAGTAGAATACAAATATATAGATACCTCCTTAAAGTTTCGTTTCTTGCAACAGCACTCTTAAGTATCCTATCTTTTCATTGGAATTTCCATGATGGTCAAATAGTTGAGAAATGGATCTGGTCGGGAATAACATTCTGTATCACAATCTTTTTAATTACATTATTCAGTCTGTCCATACATAAAGAAAAGGACAGACTGAATAATTGCATTGAAATTATGGCATATACATTTCTGTTAGCAGGTCTTGTGGTAATAATTCAATCTCTTCTGCAAGTAACAGGTATTACATCAGTTAATAACACCACTGAACATCGTATTATAGCTGGATTTGATAATCCAGCGGGTGTGGCAGCATCCCTTACAGTATCATTTCCATTTACTTTGGCTCTTATTGATAAAGTGAATAATCGTATATTAAAGTTTTTGATTATATGCGGATTATGGAGCGTTGTCATGTCAATATTATTCATTGCCAGTTCACGTGTGGGGATACTTGCTACAGGGACTATCATGCTGTTATATGTTATACATACAATAAAGGATAACACGGCAAGCAGAATCGTCGTTATTTTTTTGTTCCTATTCTTGTTAACCCTTATTATATATATGTCGTTTTCTAAGAGAGGCTCCAACAGTGGTAGAGCACTAATACTTGGAGTATGCTGGGATATGTTTAAAGATGCTCCATTGTTTGGACATGGATTACATGGATTCAGGAGCCAATATATGCTATATCAAGCCAAATACCTGGATCAATGTACAAGCAACGTATTGCCCATGCTTGCAGACAACGTCACACACCCGCTAAATGAATATGTACTACTGGCTGTGAATTTTGGATTAATAGGCATAACAGTGTTACTATCTGGAGTCATAGTAACTATAATACACTATTTCAAGAATCCAAGCAATGAGTCATTTGTCGGTATGATGGCAATAGTAGGGATAGGTGTTTTATCTATGTTTTCATATCCATTTCGTTACCCTTTAACAGTACTGGGGCTTTTATGTGCATTGCTATTGGTATATAAAGATTTTTTCGGGCATTTGGGTCAAAGAACCGTTGTTATATTAAGAATCATTATGATGATTTTTTCAGTTTCAGGTTTATGTTTTATCTTGTTATGGACACGCTATCAAGTACAATGGCGCAAATTGTCTACAACCACGGATGTTAGTGATGATATAAGAACTAATCATAATGGTTATGAAAACCTATATCCCAAACTAAAGAAAGATCCCTACTTTCTTTACAACTATGCATACGTTCTATCTGAAAATGGAGATTGTGAAAAAGCCGTATATATAGCAACAGAAAGCTTTAGATTAATGTCTAATTATGACACTGCGTTGCTTATTGCCGATAATGTGAAAGAGTGTGGTGATGTAAATGTTGCAGAAGAATACTATAAACTGGCTTCAAGAATGTGTCCTGTAAGGTTTTTACCATTATATGGATTGTTTCGTTTATATGAAGAACTTGGACAATTTGATAAAATGAAGAAGATAGGAAACTATATCATATCCAAGCCAGTGAAGGTTAATTCGTTTGAAATCAGACAAATCAAATTGTATGTCAGACAAGCATTATTTAAAACTAACATTAATATTGTCAACTAATTACAACTACAAACAATAATTAAACAATGAAACAAATTTCTTTATTTGCAGTATTGGTAGCATTTGTTGGTTGCCAAAGTGACTTTTTCTTTGATGACTCCAATGATTATTATGAGTCCGTAAATTATAATCTTACGGAAAATATGGTACAAAGAGACATAAAAGAAAAAAAGGACGTATTTGACTTATTGAATATAGAACTCGTAAGTTATACAAACTATGATTCATTATCTGAATTATCTTTAAGTTCTTTTTTTAATAACAGCAATCGATATCTTGCATATCAAAATGACACTGAACATCCTATATTAATAACATATGATTGCTTGTCTAAAGACACTTCGCTCATTCATTTTAATTATAGTTATCTTTCTAATTATGTAAAAGAGTTATTGGATAGCATAGATAAGTATACAGTCAATGAGGTAAGATGGAGACAAGGAACGGATGAATTCTCTACTATTGCCATAATTGATAAAAAAGATGGTATAGTGCTGTATGACAACATCTTGTTTAACATTTTTTCTACCCCAATAAATAACAAAACCAAAAAATATTTGCACCGTGGAGAAAACGATATATTTATAAAATATGAAGAATCATTTTTTAATAATGACACAAAATATACTGCAGAAGTCATGTTTCGTATTGCTGGACATTTTGATAATATCCAGGTTATCGAAAATGGAACTACTATTAATAAAAGGGTCTATGTATATGATAATGAATGTTTAGAATGGGCGCACTTATCTCCTAATAACAGTAATGGCATTTCTCCTAAAGCACATATAAGTAGAGCAGGAAGCTCATATAGTAATAGTTATGGTAAATATAATATTGGAGTAGGGGTCGGTTTTTCTAATTATAGTCTACCAACAATTTATAATGACACAGTAACATTACTTTACACGTCTTACGGTCATGGATACTCTTTTGGTTATAAAAGATATTAATATGATAGTCAATGAGCGTTATGAAAAGAATAATAGTACATCCATATTTCATTATAAATCTACTAATTATATTTTACGGATGTGGGCAAAACACATCTCAGCATAAGCCGAAGGTTATTGAGATAGAGGTGGATTCTATAATAGATGTTGGTATATCGAATTTCGCAAAAAAAATAAAGATATTTGACATTTCGTCCATTAAAACATCTTGTAATAACATTGATGCTGCTTATGGTGTTGAAGATAATTTGTTAGTAATTGATAGACCAGAACTCAATGTTTATTTATTGGATAATTACGGTAATGCTCAACAATTTATTTATAATAAAATAGACTTTGCAACTAATAAAGAAGATGTATTCAACATGAAGAGTAAAAGTGTTGGCGTTGATGATAATAGTAAAGAAATAATCTGCTGGGACGGCGGTTTAAACTATTTTTCATTTACAGGGGAATATTTAAATCGTTTAGCATTTCCTGAACAAATAGTTGATTGTATTGGAACAATGATCCTAAACAACGGTCATACTTTATCAATTGTTGATATTGAGAAAGAAGATAGAGGTCTTCACCCTTCTTTGAAGGATACGAGATATTATCTTTTGTATGATGACAGGGTTTCTGAGGCAAAAAAAATATCAGATGCTTCCAGTACAATCTTTTACAACATTAATAATCTTGCTGACAGTTACTCTATTCATCTGTCTTCATGTAGTGATACTGTTTTCAATATAAGCAAAAGAGATGGTTCTTGTTCAACTAAGTATGTTTTTGATTTTGGAGTTAAGGCATATCCTCATTCATTCGCGTCCTTGGATTGTAATGAGCAACAGGAATTTATGTACTCACATCCAGAACTGGCAGGTGGCATTGAGCATTTTTATGAATCTAAAGATTACATATTATTATCATTTTGTTACGATAATAGTAGAAATATATTCGTTTGGAATAAAACCAATAACAAGAAATGTGTATGTAATATAGTTGATGACTTATTTGGAAGTCTGTCTGTACGTTTTGTCGGCCAATCTGAAAAGAGTCTTTTTGTTCAATTGAATGATGTCAATTATAGTTCGTTCGAGTCAAAATTGGGAAAAATGGTTCCAATTGATTTAATGAATAAATTAAATGATAATAACACACATAACTTAATTGTAGAGTTAATTCATTAATAATAATTGCTGATAGGGATAAAATGATTGGCAAGGTTATCTTTCTTCAATTAATTATTTTCGGGGGTATATTTATCACTTCCAAACGTTTCATGAATGTTGAGAATGATGCCAAGACGTATTTCATTGGAGTCTTACTAATCTTGTTTCTGTTAGTTTGTTCCTTTTCACGTAAAGGACTACCAAGATTCATAGCCGCACTAAGTACTACATATGTTGGAATTGGTTTTTCAATAGTATGTTTCATTCTGTCAACTTATGGATTACTGCAATATTCTGGTTATATCCCTTCCAGACACTATGCTTTTCCTATAACAGGAACGTATGAGAATCCAGCAGGATTTGCAGCAGTGCAGGCAGCTTTGTTTCCGTTTGCGCTATATCTCTGTTTCCGGAATGAATATAAATGTTGGATCAGATGGTTTGCAGGTGTAACGGCTGTTCTTTGTTTTGTAAGTGTGCTTCTTTCCGGATCAAGAGCCGGAGTTCTGGCAATATGTGCCGCGGCAATGGTAGTGTTAGTTTTACGGACAAAAGTGTTATCGGTATTTAAGACACACCGATGGCTATGGCTGCCACTGATATTAACAATAGTTATTGCATCAGTTGTAATGTATCGGATTAAGGCCAGTTCAGCTGACGGCCGTTTGTTTGTATGGAGTATATGCCTGGATATGATAAAGGAACGTCCTTTGTTTGGATATGGTATAGGTGGAATAGAGAAACACTATATGGATGCCCAAGCAGCATACTTCAATGTGCATCCGGATTCTCCGTATGTTATGCTGGCCGATAATGTGACACACCCTTTTAACGAATACATAAAGCTTACTGTTAACTATGGGCTGGTTGGGCTTGCAATGGCATTATTTGTACTTGCCTTAACGGTTAAGCGTTTGTTTAAGTCTAAAGAAAATGTTAAAGTGATAGGATTGGCTGTAACTGCATCAGTGTTTGTTATGTGCCAGTTCTCTTATCCGTTCCATTATGCTGCTGTATGGTTCATTGCTGCTATAGCTGTTATTCCGGCCTTTTTTAAAGAGAGTGAAGGGAAAGAGGAATGGGAAACACCTAAATACTTGCGTATTACCCTTCCAGTGATGTTTTCTGTATTGCTTGCGGTTGTATTACGTATGATGTATCTGGATCTTAAGTGGGCTGAGATGTCTAAGCGTTCACTTGCCGGGCATACGGAGCGAATGCTACCCTATTACGAGAAGATGAAACCGCAGATGCAGCATAATCCGCTGTTCTTATATAACTATGCTGCTGAACTGAATTACATTGGTCGATATGAGGAAAGCCTTTCTATTACGGAGGAGTGCAGATTAGGATGGAATGACTATGATGTTCAGATGCTACTGGCGGATAATCTGGAGAATACTGGGCAGATAGATGATGCTATTGATGCTTATAGGCATGCGGAGGATATGATTCCATGCAGGTTTGAGCCGTTGGAGAGTATGATGGCGCTTTATTTAGGGCAGGGAGATACACTCAGAGCCATTGGAATTGCCACCAAGATAGTAATTAAGCCCATAAAGATATCTTCTTTTCGCACAAAAGAAATAATAGATAAGGGATATAAGGTTCTCAATGAATCTAATTCCCATAGCATGTAAAAAATATTAATAATCAGTATTTAAAACAACAAAACAATGAAAGCAACTTTTTATTTGATTAGGCTTACTTTTTTAGCCACATTATCTTTAGTGTTAATAACAAGCTGTGGTAACGATGATTTCTACGGATTTGATTTTTCAAATGATGATGACATAGAAACGTCTATTAGTGAAGGACTACAATTTTCCAATCATCTAACGATCTCTTCTCTTAACACAGCAAGTTGGACTGAGAACGATTTTGCATCGTTTTGTTCTGCCGTTGAAAGAATAGGCGTTACTTTTTCTGAATCTAGGCAGAAATACGTGTTCGGTGCTAAAAATGGAAGGAGGATCAATGTTTCAGATTCTTTATACGATAAAGTTATAGAAATGTTTGAACATACTAACAGAATAATTGCTTCATCAAATAGTAAGGTAACGAGAAAGAAAGATGGGACAAGAGAACAAGGCTTTGTCTCTCCTGATTGTGTTCCAGCTGCTATTGCTAATATGAATCATGAAGATGCTCCTACATATGATGAAGCAATTGCAAGATGTAATCAACTGTTTCCATATTGGAGATTATGGGGCGGTGTACCTATTGAATCTGTCGAATCATTTATAGATGAATATGTCCCCGTTACACGTTATACTAGTTTAAGCTCGAGTACAATAGGGGATCAATCACTGCCCAATTATGTTATGCGGTTTTGCTCAGGCGCCCATGCCGTAAATGCATACAATTTCAATTATTCATACTATGCAGGTCAAATTATTTATTATCATGATTATTCTGCAACAAGTCATGGTGATGGTTCATTATTTGTTTCGCAGATGTATGATATTTTTATTTTCTAAAAACAAATAATCAGATATAATGAAGAAGGGGATTTTATTAATCAATTATTATATCTCAAAAGGATGGCAACGCTTAATATGTGGCATATCTTTCTTGTTAATATCTGTTTTTTGTTTCGCCGAAAAGAAAGTTCCACATGGAGTGTTGAAAGATAGTGTTAATCAAAGAAATAATGTCGATATCAAGGGGACTCTTATTTTAACAAAAGATACCACTACCATAACCAAGGATTCGTTGAAGATACAATTAAATGATAAAGGGGCTATTAAGAGCACCATGTACGGCCCCCCTCCTGTAAGGCCTAACAATTATCTATATACAAGTCCGCGTTTCCCTGGTGAGATCAGAGGATATCAAGATATCAAAAACATACCCCCCCCCAGTTCTACAAACTAATATAATCAATGCAAAGGGTGCTTTTATATGCCTTGTAGTTGAATAGTATTAAAAGAATCCCACATTGGCAAGTACATCATTGAATAGCTTAACACAGAGTTAACAAAAGAGAGGCCGGCTAATACTGCTTTAGTCGGCCTCTCTTTTTATGGTTGCTCATCATGCTTTATTCAGTTCTTCAAGTACAGCCAACCCCATCTCCGTCAAATAGTATTTCTGCTGTGGATGGCGAGGGTTATCCGGATGGGTCGTTGTAATCAAACCGGCTTTAACAGACGGATAGATAAACTGCTTTCTGAACAACTGCTTGCTTTGGGGTGACAAGCTGGTGACAAGCTGCAATTCAGTAGCCGTCATTTTTGAGTCTTTTAGGCTTAATATTAGAGACTTAGCTTGTGGTGACAAGTTGGTGACAAGCTCAGTGACAAACTTATGAGTAATTACAGAATAGTTATCATCAACAGTATCTTTCACAACAACACTGAAAACTGTCAAATAACTAATGTTGAACTCAGCTTCAGGATTATCATTCTCCTTAAGCAAATCCTGCACGTCACTTATACCGTGATTGAACATATTGACATAGTTCAGAGTCTTCATCATACCGGCCACCACACTGTTCCTGTAGTCATTCACGTGAGGGAAGTTTTCAGGGCGTGCCTGTCCATACAGACCACCTGGGTTCATTATCTCAATATGGTTGTCATACTGATACAGGCGTGTAGGCATGTTTGCCTGGTAATCACGGTGCATCACCGCATTCATCATAAGCTCACGCAATGCCTTATAGGGATAGTTCAGTACGTCTTTCTCCCTTAATATGCTTACCGGTATCGGACGCTTGGTTATAATACCGTCACGGATAAAGTTCTCAAGTTCCGGCAATATCTTGTACAGGCATCCTTCAAAGCGTCTTTCGTTCAATATCTCCCCGCCATTTGTGCTGCCTTTGAAATGGACATACTGGATGTATGCCCCTGGCATGAAGTATTTCGGATTCTTTCCGAACATGATAAGTGCCGCAAAAGTGGGGCAGTCCCACTGCATATTGAACAGGTGCAGTGAGGCAAGTTGTTCCTTAAGCGGCCTATTGTCTTTTGCCAACACCTCCGGATCAATTGCCTTGGGCATATACTCGCTTACTATAGTCTCAACGTCAATATCCTCAAGTTTGGCTTCACGGCAAGGTCTTGTGTCAAAGGTGGGCAGACTGGCCGCACAGCGTTCAGCCAATATCCTTTCCTCTTCAGCCGTTGCTATATCTCTGCGTGGTCCAATCCTAATGAAAGTCCGGCCACGATAGCGTACAGGCGTATCGAATGATGGGGTAACTTCCACTACCAGCACATCACCCTTTTCTGTCACCACTTTCTCGGTATTCATAACTGGCAGTGGCAGTATGTTGCCGTTTGAACGTATGCTGGAAATTTTCTTCATCAGTTCATCATCAACCTTCAGACCATCCAAATCGCCATTATTCCTTACACCAATAAGCAGGTAGCCTTTCTTGCGTGAGCCGGGCATGTCATTGGCAAAAGCACAGATAGCCTCCTGGAACTTGTCCATATCACCGGTAGATGTGGTCAACTCAATGCGGTAGCCCTCATCTGTGGCAATAATCTCATATAATTGTTCTGTTGTCATATCTTTTGTTATATCTGCAAATTTAATCAAATAATCCCTCCCTATAATCGTTTACCAGATTGTTTTATCCATACCTCTATATGTCCACCGCTACAGCACTACAGCGTTAATCTTCTCCCGCCAAGCCCTGATATACTCCTTCAGGCCTTCACCCTCCAGAATTTCCACCTCATCAAGCATTCCCAATATGTACCTGGTTATGCCGGAGTAGTCGCATACACCTGTCTCAAGTATCCACTTCTCACCGTCCGGATAGTCCGTATCCTCCCGCATGGTTATCATGCTTATCGGGTGTGCCTCGGTCATCAGGTTACGTGCCTGCATGGTCAGCCTCAGCTTTATGGGTTTCATCTTGTGACCCCAGCACCCGAACGCATCAATCACCTGCTTGCGGTGCTTGGGTACGCTTGACCATTCCTCATCCAGTATCTTCACGTCTATCATGCGGCTTATCCTCATGGCTGTGTTCTTGCGCTTCTCACCCTCAAAACACCACACGTAGTTAAAGTAAAAGTAGAATGAGTACGGCTCTATCACCACGCTGCACCTGCGGTTCCTCCAGTTTGACTCGTACTCCACCAGCACCTTCTTCCTGGTACTGGCCGCCTTCACCAGCAGGCTCACGTTGGCCACAATCTTCTGCAGATAAGGTGCGTCGTTCAGGATGTCGTTCATCTCCAGTTCCTTCATGGCCTCATAGGTGCCGGTATGTATCGTCAGGTCCTGGCAGGGACGCTGCAGTATAATGCCGTCCTCCGGTCCGTTGGCCGGTGCCGCCATACCCTTGAACACATCATCGGCCCAGGCTATGGTGCAGGGTTCAATGGTGTACACTGATCCGTAGCGTTTCTTTACCTTGATACCGTTCTCCCTGAATGTCTTCAGATACCGGTAAACGGTGCGCCTGTCTATGCCTATCTTCCCGGCAATGTCCGCCACCGTGTAAGACCGGTTGTTAATCAGGATGCCTATCAACCTCAGCATCCTTTCAATCGCAGCATGTTCCATCTAAAATTCAATTCATTTATTAGGTTAATAAGTAATACAGCAACAAAAAAAGAAGGGCTTGTCATCAAGTCCTTCTTAATTCGGCCGCAAAGGTAGCACAAATCCGCCATCGTCCCAAGACACACCGTTACAATAACTTACCCGCACAATAATCACATCACCATAATCTGCAACTGTATGCCCTGTCTGGCGCCGGTTCCATCCGCCATCGTCCAACGGTCATCCAAAACTATAAGCATTTTTCCAGCTTATTTTTTATGGGTCATCATGTCTTACTATTACACGGTGTTGCACAAGTTGCACTTTTTGCACAAACCGTCCGCCAAAAGTGCAAGTTGTGCAACTTGTGCAATTCCGTGCATATATACTACCTGAATCTTTTCTCGTAGTGTCCCCTTGAGGTCAGCAGGAAGTAGTCGCTATGCAGCCAGTACTTGAATGTCCGCTCGCTCATTCCCTGCTGCTGAGCCACCTGTACTCCCTCACCGGTCTCAAAACTCATGGGCAGCGCCTTATATATTCTCTTCTGCAGTATTGAAAGGTTTGAAAGCGGGTCCAGCCTGAAATGCCTCCTTGCCTTCATTCCACATCTAAGGTAATAGTCCACCAGGGCAATCGCACCCTCTATGGCCCATTCACTTATCTCCTTCACCTTCTTTCCGTCACAGCCGTACCGCATGGCATCCAGAACAATGGCCAACCGGATGCAATATCTCTCCATCTTGGTTGACATCATCCTGAACACATTGCTCGCACCTTTCTTGCGGTCCGCCAGCTCATTGTACCAGACTGAGAACTTATCCTCTGCCGCCTCCGACAGCTTTATGGGGGCCGTCTTCTCATCATACTTCAAATTCAGGATCTTCTCCATTATGTCATGCCAGGTAGTAATGATCTCCGGCATCAGGCATCCCTTCTTGAACTTAGGTGCATCAGGAGTCTTTGGATAGGCAAACAGCCACCTATCCACAAACCCGTTGTCAGTGCGACCTTTCGAGAATTCACCAAGTGATGCCGGCTGAATCGTTCCGCATATCGATACGCAGGTGTTCTTGAGTTTGGTCTTGCGCTTGTCCTTGCGGGTGTTCTGTATGGCTCCTCCGTTGAACATGCTGGTCCAGGTCATCTCATCATTGCCTGAACTGTAACGGCCCATGTTACGGATAAAGTTAATCAGCTCATCCTTATACACCAGCATACCGCGTTTGTTCACCGCATGCTGCTGCATCATGGCCTCCATCGTAAAGTCATTCAGAACAATCTGCAGATAATCCGGGGGCGTAGGCATCACGCCCTTGCCGCCCGCAGCGTTGGCGCACTCCTTCTCAAACTGGGCCCACAGCTTGTCATACTTCTCCATCTCCTTGTCATCGCGCTCCTCCAAGGGCTTGATGGCAAACTCCAGCGGGGCGCTCTTGTTCGTGCCGGGTTCACCAACTATGGCCATATAGATAACCGGCTTCTCAATCCAGGTACTCAATACCTGCACCTGAATGCTGTTACCCACCGCAGCACCTGCCGCCACAATAAGGCTGCTTCCAATGTAATCCATCGGGAAGTTCATGCCATAGTGGGCCTTGTCAACAATCTCCTGCACAGCATCCGGGAACGCATACGCCGGGAATACAGGCTCCTCATCCGCATCATGCAGGCCGTCATCCACACCGTCCGCAATCTCGGCCGCAACAGCAGCCTCAGCCTCATTCAGAAACTCTTCAGGATCCAGTTCCCCGGCCGGCACTTCAGGTATATCCGCAACGTCATACCTTGGAGCGTCAAAACGCGGAGGCCGTACATTATACTTGTGACAGATGTAATAGAACGTGGCAATCGTAATGCTGCGGTTGCTCCGTGCACACTGCTCAAACAGCTTACGGTTCTTACGCTGGTTGTAATGGGTACTCAGTTCTGATATAATCTCCAATATCTGCCAGCCTCTCTCGCCGATAGTAGAAAGCGCCATGCACGCATAGAACCAGTCACCGTAATCATCCAGTACGGCGCCCACACGTATCCATTCGTTGGCGTAATCATTAAGGCGGTCATCGTCAGCGGCCGCTGGGTCAAGCGGAACAAACACCCTCTGCTTTACTGGCTCCTCCAGGCTGAATCCTTCCGGCAGTCTGTAGTAGTCACAGCCATCGTTAAAGTAACCGTGCACGTCAAACGATACGAACCTCAGCCGTGCCTCATCCTTGCACTTCTGGTCCACCGCCAGTCCCATCTTCTTCATCTCTTCGGTAAGGGCGGCAAAGTAGAGTCTGTGCTTCAGGTAATCCCTGTTGTCAGTAGGTACCAGCGCATAGAAACCCCTTCCGCTGGCAGACAGTCCGCAATACCAAACATAGGGCAGCATCGAGACCCTGAACTTGGCATCCTCCACGTCAGGGACATTATCAAAATCCAGAGCAATAAGTCCGTTGTAATTCTTTATCCGGTTTTCCAGGGGTACATTCCCGTCACGGGTAAACAGTGTGCATGAAATGCTGGCAGCAGGCAGCAAATCACACTTCATCTGATCTCTCTCATCTTTGTCTGTAATGGCTCTTATCTTCTTAAGATTCTCTATATGCCTGGCACCAAGATTTATGAAATCTCTAACAGGAATCTCAATCATTTCAGGATTATCGGTCAGGGCGCTGTTGATAAGTTCATCCTTACTCAAAAGCCTTGACGATGTGCATGTAATCCTTTCAAATAAATTCACCAAAACACTATCTCCAAAGAATCTGTCAGTGTTGCAAACAGTATCCATAGCAAAAACTGGTTCTTAGGAAAACAAAAACGGGCGCAAAACTAAAACTCCTTTGTGACACATACTGACACGCAATGCATTTTTTTCCATAATCGTCCGTATTTATTTGTGCATGCAACGCATCGGTTTAACGTGTCCGGCAAGCGATTTCCTTATCAGACTGCCTTCAATCTCGTCCGTAAGAATATACGTTTTGCCGCCATTCTTTACACGGGTAAGCTTGCCCTCCTTGAATCTCTGATAGATTGTACTGGTGGAAACCGAGTATTGCTCCTCCACCTCCTTCACCGTAAGGTACTTCTTCGCCTTAGGTGCCTCAGGCACCGCGACCGATGCCTTCACCGCTTCCTCCACGATAGGACTTATCAGGTCCCTGAGAAAGTCTTTCACTTGTTTTAAACTGTCCATTGTATGGCTGTATTGAGATAAACAAAACAGCCGTGGCCACAACTGTACCGCTGATTATCACCGGCACCACAAAAGTATATAGGAAATTTCGGGCAAAAAAGCAAGCCCCCATGCCCTCTCACCCTGCATTTTGCAGACTCAAATCAAAAAACAGGGGCGCAGCCGCCGCCACGCCCCGTTATTCAGTCTGCATCAAATGCAGGTTTTTTGCTGACTATTTCCAAAAGCATCCTGCTTTAGGAACGCATAAAAAACCGTCAGACTATCCGGCCGGTTCCTTTCAGCATCTCCCGTATTATCGGATATATCTCATACTGATTGAACTCCAGCACCGGCCTGTGGCTGGTATAGTTCAGCCGGGTGGGCTTGCCCTCCAGTGTCTGAAACCTGAATGACTCATTCATCTCCTTGCAGCTCTTGCCCAGCATCTTGCCCATCACCACCGCCTGGCTCTTATCCTGCTTCCATCGGGGCCTACCCGTCAAAGACACACCGTTCATCACAAAGTTCTGTAGGGCCGTAGCCGTCACATGCTCAAAGAATGTCCTCAGCCTGTCGGCTGCAGTCTCAAAAACATTGACCAACCGGTCAACACCTGATTTCAGATTGTCTACATATTCCAGGATCCTTTTAGCTTCATCTTCCCATTTGAGTATATCAATAAGGTAATGACGTCCGATTTCACTTGTACCGAACATCTGCTCGGCTGCCCACCAGCGTTTATGAACTAAATCGTCAAAGCCCCACACTATCTTCATATACTCCCTGCAGCTGCTTACATATTCCTTGAGATCCGCCAGCAGCATCTCGTTTTCTGTAATCTCGTTCCATTGGTGCTTTACAGCCCACAATGAGTCATGAAGCAACTTCTTCAGCTTACCTTCATTGTTGTAAAGGAAATCACATTTGGACTTGCAAACAGGGTTCAATCTCTCATTTTCGTCTGGCTCTCCAAGAAAACGGCCGGTCGTAACCATCGCCTCAGCAATGACTCCAACCAGCCGTTTTGTTTCCCAGATCACATCTTCATTCTTACTCATTTATAGTCTAAAGTAATCGTATTTCTGTGCAATCTTCTGAGCCACTTCAAGCTCATCAGCCTTAATGTATTTCTTAAGAGAACTGACAGAAGTATGACCTGTAATCTTCATTATGTCAAACAGGTCCACACCAGCCAAATACATCAGAGTAGCACCTGTACGTCTGGCCGTATGTGTATGTACCAAGTCATACTTGTGCTTATATTCCACAACCTTTTCGCCACCTATTATCTTCTCAACCTTTATCAAATCATCAAGCTTAGCTTCTTTAGCAACCACCTTTATATATTCATTGATTTTCTGGTCATAAAGGTGTGGAACATTGTAGTCATACTTCTCAAATATCGCCTTCAATTCCGGGTGGCAGGGGACTGCAACCTTGGCACCAGTCTTCCTCTGAGTAATGTGAATGAATGTAATCTCTTCTTCCACGATTACAGGTTTAGTCTTGTTTGAACCCTTCTTTATAGGTACCTGAATAACTCTCTGTTGCTTGTCCGTCTTAATATCCTCCTTCTTTATGTTGTTGTAGTCAGATACTCTCTGAGCAGTCCACACACCTATAAAGAAAATATCACGCGCCAGAGTGTAACTAGGATGCATTTTGCTGAGGTCCGCATTGCGCATCTTCTCAAGATCCTCTTTAGTCAGGTAGATAGAATCAGCATCCATCCTTGCTCCCTTGAATCTTTTATCCTTATAACAGGAATTATTATGTAGGCCCTCCGCCTCAGCAAATGACATCAGAGTCTTAAGCCAGTTTATTGTCTTGCCCACAGTATTCAAGGCAAGAGTGAGGGTCTTCATATACTCTGAGAACTGGTAATAGAAATCAAGATTAATATCATCAAAATCAAACTCCTTACCCACATACTTCTCAAAGCCATGAAACTTCTTTACCGCCTGACTGATATTGGTAATAGAATAGGTGGCATATGGACAACCCTGAACCGTGGTTCTGATACCTAACTTAGCCTCCTCCACGTACTTGTCGCAGTATTTGGAGAAAGTAAGGCGGTTGGCCCATTCTTCCTCTTGTCGTTTCAACTCTTCAGCAGCCTTCCTTTCTTCTCTAGCTTCTTTATTGATGATGTTATTAATCACCTCACGAACCACATCACCATTAAGCAGTTCACCATCAGAGAACATTCCCTCAAGGGTCTTCCTTATCTTTTCCACAAGATCAAGGGTATCCATCACCGTTTTATTCTTCAGGTATGTTTTCATATACCTGTCTTCATGGCGGTGTTTCCAGATGGTCGGACTGATATAAAGCCCAGTACCCTGCTTGATGTTAAGAGGAGGATTAAGAGTCTGAACTCGGACTTTGATTTGGGCCACACCATCCCTGGATGATGCGCCCAGCGCAAACGAAATAGCCATACAATAATTGTTTTTAATATCCGTTACAAATATACGGAAAGATTTGGAAAACGGTACTGAATCGGTACTGAATAATACACAAAGTTTTGAAATCTTTCGGAATTAGATTTTTGTTAAAAACATAATTATCATAAAGTTATACCCCATATGGCTTCCAATGTGTTCCAGAAAAATGTTCCCTCCAGCTCCACAAAAATGGCCCCGTTTTGGGGCCTTTTTTGTGGAGCTGAAGGGAGTCGGGAACCTTTTTTTAGTTCACTACGTGAACGGTGGCCTTCCAGGCCATCTCGCTCGAGGACTCGCTCGCCCCGATACATTTGTACCTGCGTATTAAGGATCGGTACCAAATCGGTACCAATTATTAAAAAGAATCTATATTTTTGGAAAGCAATCCGGGCTTTATGAATAAGGAGTTGAAGGAGTATGTTGAGGAGCGGATCATTCCTATGTATGACGGGTTTGATGCGGGGCATGGGCGGGAGCATGTGAATG
Source organism: Bacteroidaceae bacterium (assembly GCA_017551925.1). Lineage (GTDB taxonomy): Bacteria > Bacteroidota > Bacteroidia > Bacteroidales > Bacteroidaceae > Colenecus. The sequence goes on from JAFZKA010000086.1 coordinate 18,030, forward strand.
CTGTCGTGGAGGAGGCGTTGCGTCTGGCTGGGTTTTATGATGTTGATGAGGATATGGTTTATGTGGCGGCTGCTTATCATGACACTGGGCTAAGTGTTGACCGTAAGACTCATCATCTTGAATCAGGGCGGATAATCAGAGAGGATAGGGGGCTCAGGCGCTGGTTTACTGAGCAGGAGATTGAGATTATCGCTCAGGCGGCAGAGGATCATAGAGCGTCATCGGACCATGAACCCAGGAGTATTTATGGTAAAATCATTGCCGAGGCAGACCGCCAGATTATTCCTGAGAGTATTATTCTGCGTACCGTGCAGTACGGATTCAAGCATTATCCTGAACTTGACAAGGAGGGGCATTGGGCACGGCTGTGCAATCACATGGCTGAAAAATATGATGTGGGCGGCTATCTCAAGTTGTGGATTCCAGAGTCACGCAATGCTGAGGGGTTGGCCCTTCTGCGTGATATAATTCATAATAAAAGCCGCCTCAGAGAATTCTTTGAAGCGGCTTATGCTGAAACTGCAGAAAGTCAGGGACGGTAAATGTATTTGCGCCCGTTCTTTATGTACATCTGGCCGGATTGAGGCTCTGTAACAGGCTGCCCCAACAGGTTGTATATCACATCATCACTTTTGGTAACGGATATTGTCCTGATGACAGTCGTAGTATTGCTGTCATCAATCTGATCATAACTGGAGCAGTTGTTGGCTTTTGCAATACTTGGACGGTTCATTATGTATGCTATGCTGCCTCCGTCAGGATATAGTCCGACACTCTGAAAACCTGTGTGACTTGTATATTGCAGAGTATCTGCCCAGGAATAGTCACCGGCTGTAAGTACAACAGCGTTGTTTTGCTTGTTGTCAAGTTTAAACGGCGCATGGAGTTGTTCTCCTGTCTCATTGTCGCACCAGATAATGAGATAGCCGTGTGCCGGGATAGTTGTACCTTGAGGAATGACGTATTTGTCTGGTTGTGACAGTTTGTCTGATAACATCATGCCTCCAAGATCCATCTTGTCTGACGTTGTGTTGTACAGTTCAATCCAATCACTTTTCTTGAAAGACTCATTGACAAACACTTTGTTGTTGGCACTCACTTCATTAATCCTGATTGGGCGTTCACGAGTGCTGTCTGGCACAAAGTAGGCGGTAACGACCTCATACTTGGTGTTCAATACGTATTCAGGATTTGTTGAAACTATAGAGTCTTTTCTGTCTTTCCAACCGATGAATTTATATCCGCCTGGAGTGGTTACTTTAACCGTGGCCGGACAGAAGACCTTGCCGGTCAGTCTGCTGTTAGGAACAATTACTCCATTATAGGTCAGTTCAGCCTGCTTGATATTGGTTGTAACCCTTTTGTTGATAAGAGAACGTGATTCAAGTCTGATTTTTGACCAATTGATCAGCTGATTGATTCTGTTGTCTCTGTAGTCTGTTGTCAATGTGTTGGTAATCAGGTTGGCATCGGCCCAAGGGGATTCTCCCTTGAATGCCATCTCTTTTTCTGCACGTGTTGCAAGTTCCTTGACAGTTGAATTGACACCGGTTGTTTCAAAAACGCAGTTGGCTACAATCAGGAAACTGCTTACAAATTGTTTGCAGAATGTGTCATTGGCCAGCATATTATGGAAAAGGGTAACCATGGCTGATTTGTATCCTCCGTTGGAGTAATACTCTTCTGTGTCAAAGAAGGTGAAGGGGTTTACATCGGTGGCACTGTTAACCGAACCAAAGGCATGGTCAAGGTCAAACACCACAAAACGGAACCGTCCGTCAGGGCTGTATCTGAATGCTTTGATATTGTTTCTGGGCCAGTCTTGGTTGAACAGAAACATTTCAACTGCCATGTAGTTGATGAACTCATCTATATCAACAATCTCGCAAATACGTTGATATGATGACTCCTGGGCTGCTGTCTTGGAGAGTTGCACCCATTCATCCCATGCCTCTCTGCTGCCCTCTGTCACTGTGAATCCGCCGTTGCCGTTGTTGTGGTCAAGTTTAAAGCAGTCAACCTCATCTTCATCAAAGCCGTAGTTTGAGTAGGCAAAATCCTTGTTGTTGGGCTCACGTATGTTGATTATGCCTTTATATACGCCGTTAATATAATGATGTACAGGCTGATAGGACTGACAGTCTATATTGAGACCCGAACGGATTATTATCTGTTGCAATGCGGCATCCTTTAGCCTTGACTGGTAGTTGTTGCCGCCTCCTCTGAGTTTGAGTGTCTTGTATTTGTTATAGGGCTTGTCAGTGAATGGCGTGAATGCAAAGTAATTGTCATATCCGTATTTTTTCTTTGCCTGGATTTTGAATGGGCGGGGTTCAAAAGAGCGGCTGTATCGGCCAGAAGGGGTAATCTCTGCCTCCTGGTTGATAAGCATACTGCCTTTACTGTCAAATATCTCCACATTTACAGGGCGGTCCCAATCCCTGTTCCAGTTACATTTGTCAGACTGTCCGTTACCTGATTTGCCGTTTGGTCCTTTTGCCCACAAGCCATACTCGGTGCTGTAAAGATTGTCATCGGCGGTAACAATTGAAACAATGGGGACTCCGTATTTGTTGCCGGTCATAATGTATGACCTGGTTACGACCGGGCTGGGGAGCATGCCGTCCTGATAGAGCCTGAAACGGTATATCTTGGTGTCATTTACGGTATGACTGCCGCTGCTTGTCTTTACATTGGGATTGTCAAGAGTGGGAGTGGAGCCGTCTTTTGTGTAGTATAGAGTGGCACCCTGCGGTATTGTGACATTAAAAGTGAATTGCCCTGTGAACAGTTTGGAATCAACGCTGATTTCAGGTGCAGGCAACTGGTCCTGTGCAAATTGGCTTGTGCTGTTTGAGGCACCCGGAGTGGGCTGACCTGTATATCCCCATTCGCTGCCACCGTTGGTCTTTCTTGCCCAGGATATGCGTGCCGGGGTGCTTGGATAAGAAACAGCCGAAATTACATTTCCTTTCTTGTCAGACAGTATTATGTCACCTCCGTCACTGTCAAGGCTGAATTCAACCTGCTGCTGGCAGTAGTCATCCTTGTGGCCAAACCACAGCGTAAGGTAGCCACCGGCTTTGATTGTTCGGGTTGAACTGCCTAAAGAGCACATTGTGGTGTTTGACTCATCATCACTCAGATAATAGTTTGCCAGGTTTATGTCACGGCCCGTACCGTTGTACAATTCAATCCAGTTACCGTAATTGAAAGATGGATCAAGAAACATATCCACATTGGCCGGCATGATCTCATTAATGACCAAAGCCGACTCTGTTGTTGAGCCGGCTTTCATGCCAGTGAATGTATATGCTGCCAAACACAGTAGCAGCAGTCTATGCATACTCCTGCCGTTCATAGCGCTTTTTATCTTGCGTAGTTTACTGCGCGGGTTTCACGAATTACCGTAATCTTAACCTGACCGGGGTAGGTCATCTCATTCTGAATCTTCTGGGCAATCTCTGCAGAGAGTTGCTCGGTCTGCTTGTCATCAATCTTGTCAGCACCGACAATGACGCGGAGTTCACGACCGGCCTGGATGGCGTAGGTCTTGGTTACGCCGGGATAGGAGAGGGCAATCTTTTCAAGGTCATTCAGACGCTTGATGTAAGCCTCCACAATCTCGCGGCGGGCACCGGGACGGGCTCCTGAAATGGCGTCGCAGATCTGAACGATAGGTGCAATGAGGCTGGTCATCTCACACTCCTCATGGTGGGCACCGATGGCATTGCAGATATCAGGTTTCTCCTTATATTTTTCTGCCAGATGCATACCGTACTCGGCGTGTGCCATCTCAGTCTCCTCATCGGGCACCTTACCTATATCATGCAGCAGACCAGCACGTTTTGCTTTCTTGGGGTTCAGGCCAAGTTCTGCAGCCATAACTGCGCAGAGGTTTGCAGTTTCACGTGCGTGCTGCAACAGGTTCTGGCCGTATGAAGAACGGTATTTCATCTTACCTATCAGACGGATAAGTTCCGGGTGCAGGCCATGGATGCCAAGGTCAATCGTTGTGCGCTTACCGGTCTCAATGATTTCATCCTCAACCTGTTTCTGCACCTTGGCAACAACCTCCTCAATGCGGGCGGGGTGAATACGGCCGTCTGCAACCAACTGGTGCAGGGCCAGACGGGCAATCTCACGGCGAACGGGATCAAAGGCTGAAATAACGATAGCCTCGGGGGTGTCATCAACCACTATTTCAACGCCGCAGGCGGCCTCAATGGCGCGGATGTTACGTCCCTCACGGCCGATGATACGACCCTTCATCTCATCATTCTCAATGTGGAATACGGTAACTGAGTTCTCAATTGCGGTCTCAGTGCCTATACGCTGTATGGTCTGGATGACAATCTTCTTGGCCTCCTTGCTGGCGGTCATCTTGGCATCATCCATAATTTCATTGATGTATGATGCGGCCTCTGTCTTGGCCTCTTCCTTAAGTGATTCCACCAGGCGGTTCTTGGCCTCCTCGGCTGAAAGACCGCTGATAACCTCAAGTTTTTCACGCTCCTGATGCTGGAGTTTCTCCAATTCCTCTTTCTTGCTCTCAATTACTGACATCTGGGCTTCAAGGTTCTCGCGGACGGCATCGGCCTCCTGATGCTTGCGTTGCAGGTCACCCTGACGCTGGTTGAGTTGCATCTCTTTCTGGCGCAGACGGTTCTCGTTCTGCTGGAGTTTCTGGTCACGTTGCTGGACCTCTTTCTCAAGTTCTGCCTTTTTATTCAGGAATTTCTCCTTAACTTCAAGCAGTTTGTCACGTTTAATGGCTTCTGCCTGGTTCTCTGCCTCTTCCAGCCGTTGCTGGACTTTCTTATTTAATCTGCTGTTGGAAAGGATGTACGCAATCACTGCGCCAACCAGGAGTCCAACAAATCCTGTAATGATGTATAACATAATCTATCTCCCGTTAGTTGTATATATAATACGCACTGACCTGCTACGGAAGGGTTGGGAGACCACCCTTCTGACAGGAAAGTGCGCGTAAACCTCTTTGATTGTGTCTGGAATCTACTCCGTTTCCGGTGATGCAGCAATGTCGTTCAGAATGGAGTCAAGCTCCTTGTCCATTTGCTGTATCTTTTCCTTGTACGGAGCCGTATCATTGAAATCCTCCAACATGACGTTCACCATTGCAATATGCACGGCAGCCATCACGTAGTATTTTTCTTCACTCAACTGCGGAAAATGTTCGCGGTAGCGGTTGAGTTTATCGTTGATACGTCTGGCGGCCTCACGATACATCCTCTCATCCTTTCTGGGGATGGTCAGAGGGTAGTATGTTCCGCCTACCATCAGTTTGATTTCAAACAAATCATCCATTGCGTCTGCCATATCTGTCAAGCATTCAATAGTTTAATGCAATGGTCTATCTCACGCACCAGTCCTGAAACTCTCCGTTTGGTGTCATCTATGTCATGACCCGAAACTTCAAGAACCTTAGACCTTTTCAAATGCTGATATGATTCATTCTGTCTGTCCAGTTCCTGATTCAAACGCTTTATTTCTTCATCCTTGGCCTCAATCAGGCTGCGGAGTTCGGAATTGCTGCACTTGACCGTGTCATACAGATCCACAAGTTTGCGAATCTTGCTTTCGAACTGCTCAATCAGTTTTGAATCATCATCTGTCATAATCTGATTATATCAGCATTTTGATGTACAAATATACTCAAAAAACAGAAAAACTGTCAATGATATTCCTGTTTTTTATCTGTTTTTGAGCATTTCTCTGGCTGCTTCAAGATCCTCTTTCTTGCGAGGCTCTTTCTTGGCCAGAATAAGAGTGTTGAAAGCGTATTCGCTCATCCAACCTTCAGAAAAGCCCAGATGCTGCTGATATTGGCGAATATTGAATACCGTTTTGTAACTGGCCTCATCCTTCCATGAATTGCTGTTCATTATTTTATGAACGGCATCCTCAGTCATTGTACGCAGGGCGCCGCGCATGAATGAGGGCACACGGAATTTCCACTTGAGAATGGTTCCCACCTGCATCATCAAATCAGAACTGAAACCCTGGAACTGGAACATGAAAGGCTGGAGCATATTCACATTGCGGCAGTTCTTGCGTATGCAGGTGTCAATCTCCTTGAAAAATCCGTCGGATATGCCGTACATCTGGCCCATCATCTTTTTGCAGCGTGCCTTTTCTGCCACGCCCAGTTTGTTGCCTTGGGTCTGAATTTTGAGACCGCGCTTGAATGTGGCCAGGTCAGGGAGCATGTTGATGTTTGTTATTCCAAGGTTTCCTGCAATTTCGGCCTGCAGGTAAACGCGGATCAGAGTCATGAAGTCCTCCATTCCACCGACGTTTTCAACCTCGTCTTTTTTCTTGCTGAAAATGTTCTTGAAAAAGCCCATATTGCTTATACCTATTAATCTTAAATTGTTTTAACCTTAATACTTTCGTAATTGTGCGCGAAAGTAAAAAGAATTTCTTAATTTTGCGCCGTTTTTAAGGAGAAAGAGAATTTTCGATATAACAAACAACCTAAATCAAACAAAATGATCAAACTCGGTATTAACGGTTTTGGCCGTATCGGTCGCATGGTTTTCCGTGCTGCTGTTGAGAACTTTGGTAACGACATTCAGGTCGTAGGTATCAATGATCTGCTGGATCCCGATTATCTGGCTTACATGCTGAAGTATGATTCAGTTCATGGCCAGTTCAACCACGACATCAAGGTTGAGGGTAACTACATGATCGTTGACGGCAACAAGATTCAGGTCTTCGCTGAGAAGGATCCCGTAAACATTACTTGGGGTGCTCTGGGTGTTGACGTTGTTGTTGAGTCAACCGGTTTCTTCCTGACCGCTGAGCTCGCTGAGGCTCACATCAAGGCTGGTGCCAAGAAGGTTATCATGTCTGCTCCTTCAAAGGATGCTACTCCTATGTTCGTTTACGGTGTTAACGACAAGACTTACGCTGGTCAGACCATCATCTCCAACGCATCTTGCACCACCAACTGCCTGGCTCCTATCAGCAAGGTTCTGAACGACAAGTTCGGTATCAAGCGCGGTCTTATGACAACCGTTCACGCTGCTACTGCTACTCAGAAGACTGTTGACGGTCCTTCAAAGAAGGATTGGCGCGGTGGCCGTGGTATCCTGGAGAACATCATTCCTTCTTCAACAGGTGCTGCTAAGGCTGTAGGTAAGGTTCTTCCCGTTCTGAACGGCCGTCTTACCGGTATGTCACTCCGCGTTCCCACTTCAGATGTATCTTTCGTTGACCTGACTGCTGAGCTCGAGAAGCCCTGCACATACGATGAGATCTGCGCTGCTATGAAGGAGGCT
>JAFZKA010000087.1 GCA_017551925.1 Bacteroidaceae bacterium
AGCGCGTTCATTGCGTTCATCTTGTTGATGGTAACCGGGAGTGACTGCCTCGTACTGGTGGCTCCGGGAGCAGGCTGTGGCGTATCGGTAATGGTTACAGACCACAGACCCTTCTTATCAACATTAATGCGGTCCATACCTATCCTACGGCCGCCAGGGGGATTGGAAAGCACAATTGTATAGAATTGCCACAAACCGCCGTCAGGACCCTCCACAACACTACCGTGAGCGGTTCCGGTTACAAGGCCGTCGGTCTTTCTCAAAAGTGGATTGTTGCCGGCATATTTGTACGGTCCCATAATGTTCTTGGCTGTATAATACCCCTCGGCATAGGTCTTCCATTGAGTTCCTGACGCTGAATACTGCAGATAATATGCACCCTTATACTTGAAAAGCCAAGGTCCCTCAATCCAGGCCACGCCGGTATATTCGTTCATCTCACCGTAGCGCTCCCACGTGTGGCTGCTGTCAAATCCGAACAGATGCGTAGGCTTATCGGCAAAACGGTTGGGCCTTTCGGGATCCAGCGGGACAATGAATATTCCGCTTATACCGCGTCCGGAATAGAGCAGATACGGTTTGTCATCATCTATGAAAATATGCATGTCGAAAGGTTCGTTCCAGCCGCCCTCCACATCGGGAGTGTTCTCCCAATCACCATACACCTCATACGGGCCAAGCGGATTATCAGCAACATAGAGCGGGCAGTCATTACCAGACATATAGAACTTGCCGCGGTACTTTACCACATCGGGCGCAACAGGAACATTACGCACGGGAGTAAAACTCCAGTCCAGCATATTGTCCGATATCCACGCACCGCCGCCGGTGCAGAACATATAGTAAGTATCGCCCTCACGGAAAACAGAAACATCGCCCGATGCATTTCCACCCGGACCAATCACCATAGGCAAAGGGTTGCAATAACGCCTGCCCAAATTCTGCGAATCGGCATTCATGCAACTGAAAACTGAAAGCAATGCTAAACCGGCAAAAAAGAAAAACCTATTCATAGTCTCATAAACACATTGGTTACATCTGCGAATATAAAACATTTTTGGCAGAATGCAGCAATAGGGACGGTTCCTTCCGCGGACGTTTGTTCCAAATGTCCGCGGAAGGAACCGTCCCTATTGCTGCACTGTCTGCAGGATGTTGATGGCGTTCTCAACGTCGGGAACGTTACTGATGGCAAGGCTGCGCTTGGTGCCGTCCTCGCGCAGGCGGCAGGTTAGCGGGTTCTGGGCGGCGTAAGCCAGGATGGCACCGAATGAGCTGCTCTCATAGTACGGGCTGTCAGGGTTGCTCACAAAAAACAGGCTCATGCGACCTCCTTTGAGGAAGATACGCTCTATGCCCAGTTCACGGCCCATGCGGCGCAGGGTGACCAGGCGGATAAGTTCAAGAGCCTGCTTGGGTATCTGGCCAAAACGGTCCTGCAGGCGCTCACGGAAGCGCTGGATATCTGTCTCACGCTCCATGCTGTCAAGTTCACGGTAGAGCAGGATGCGCTCAGCACCGTCAGGTACAAATGAATCAGGGAAGAACAGGTCTAGGTCTGTCTCAACGGTGCATTCATCAACAAACCTTGAAGCGTCCGTAATTCCGTCATTCCGTGAATCCGAACCTCCGTCATTCCGTTGCTCCTTGAACAGATCCTGGAACTCATCATTCTTGAGTTCACGAACAGCCTCCTTGAGTATCTTCTGATAGGTCTCGTAGCCCAAATCAGCAATGAATCCGCTCTGCTCAGCACCCAGCAGGTTACCGGCACCGCGTATGTCAAGATCCTGCAATGCAAGCTGAATACCGCTTCCCAGTTCACTGAAACTCTCAATGGCCTGCAGACGGCGGCGTGATTCATCAGAGAGCGCAGAGAGCGGAGGAGCCAGCAGGTAGCAGAACGCTTTCCTGTTTGAACGCCCCACTCTGCCGCGCATCTGGTGCAGGTCACTCAGACCAAAGTTCTGCGCCTGGTTCACGATTATGGTGTTGGCATTGGGTATGTCTATTCCGTTCTCAATGATTGACGTAGCCACCAGCACATCATAATCATAGTTAATGAATCCCGTAAGTATCTTCTCCAGTTCATCAGGATCCATCTGGCCGTGACCGATGGCCACGCGGGCATCGGGCACCTCGCGCTGCACTGTGGCAGCCAGATCCGGCAATGACGATATGCGGTTGCTCACAATGAACAACTGTCCGTTGCGGCTCATCTCAAAGTTCACGGCCTCACGTATTATGTCCGCGCTGAACACATGTACCTCAGTCTGAATGGGGTAACGGTTGGGCGGCGGAGTCTGAATGACAGAGAGGTCACGGGCACCCATGAGCGAGAACTGCAGCGTACGCGGAATGGGTGTGGCGGTCATTGTGAGCACATCAACGTTGGCACGCAGCTGCTTGAGCTTTTCCTTGACCGATACGCCGAATTTCTGCTCCTCATCAATGATGAGCAGGCCCAGATCCTTGAACTTGACCTGCTTGCCAATGAGTTTATGCGTACCTATCACGATGTCTATCTTACCGGCCTTGAGGTCCTCAAGTATGGCAGTTACCTTGGCGGCACTACGGGCGCGTGACAGGTACTCCACCCTGCACGGAAAATCCTTAAGTCTCTCAGAGAAAGTCTGATAATGCTGGAACGCAAGTATAGTGGTAGGCACCAGTACAGCCACCTGTTTGTTATCGGCCACAGCCTTGAAAGCGGCACGTATGGCCACCTCAGTCTTGCCGAATCCCACATCGCCGCACACCAGGCGGTCCATGGGGCGGCTGCTCTCCATATCCTGCTTGACATCAAGAGTGGCCTTGAGCTGATCTGGCGTATCCTCATACATGAAACTGGCCTCCAGCTCATTCTGCATATAAGTATCAGGGCTGTAGGCAAAGCCCTTCTCCTCCAACCGCTTGGCATAGAGTTTTATAAGGTCACGCGCTATATCCTTGATCTTGCCCTTGGTGCGTTCCTTGAGGTTCTCCCAGGCACCCGTACCCAGTTTGTTTATGTGCGGTTCCTCACCCTCCTTGCCCTTGTACTTGGAAACCTTGTGCAGGGCGTGGATGGAGACAAACACCACATCATCATTCTTGTAGATTATCTTTATCTTCTCCTGATATCCGCCCGCCTCAGGCACACGCACCAGACCGCCGAACTTACCTACGCCGTGATCTATGTGCACCACGTAATCACCAATCTGGAACTCCTGCAGTTCCTTGAGCGTAAGCGCCACCTTACCGTTACGGGCACGCTCGCTGCGGAGGCTGTACTTGTGGAAACGGTCAAAAATCTGATGGTCCGTAAAGAAACAGCACTTGAGCAGTCCGTCGGCATAACCCTCATGAAGTGTCTTGCCGATGGTCTCAAACGGTATGTTCTCACCGCGCTCGGCAAAGATGGCCTCCAGACGCTCCCCTTGCTTGGGGTTATCTGTCAGTATATAAATACGGTAGCCCTTTACAATGTAATCCGTAAGGGTCTTTGACACCAGTTCAAAGTTCTTGTGGAACAGCGGCTGGGGCTCAGTGTTGAACTCTATCACAGCACCCGGCACGCCGGTAGGCTTGTTGCCGAACTCAACAGTGCGGAACTGAACGGTCTTGTGCAGAAAATCCTCTGTTGTTATTAATGACGGCAAAGCCGTCAACTGTTGGCTGTTGGCTGTTGGCTGTTGGCTTCCATCTGGTGCGTTCTTAGCGCTGGCATCAATCTCACGCATACGGGCAGCCAGGCTCTCCTGGTCAGCCACCTCACGCCCCACGGCACCAATGCGGTCTGCCGTGAGCAGCATATCCTTTACGGCCAACAGGGTATCCTGAGGCAGGAAATCCAGCAGTGAGACCTGCTCCACCCCTGCCCCGCTGTTCATATCGGGCACAATGACCACGCTGTCACGCTTATCGGTAGAGAGCTGGGTCTCTACTGAGAACTGGCGTATGCTGTCTATGTCATCACCAAAGAAATCTATACGCAGAGGGTACTCCGATGAGAATGAGAACACATCCAGAATACTGCCGCGCAAAGCATACTGGCCCGGCTCATAGACATAATCAACACGCTCAAAGCCCAGGTTAAAGAGACGCTCCTGCAACTCATCGCGGTCAATGGTCTGCCCCACTGAAAGCTGTACGGAACGGTCCTCAAGGCTGCGTTTTGATGCCACAGTCTCTGCAAGGGCATCAGGAGAGGTTACTATGACCAGAGCCTTCCCACCCGGCTCCAGCGTTGTGATGCGGCTCAGCACCTCTGTACGCAGAATGCCGCTGGCATCATCCTTCTGTCCGTACTTGGCCGCACGGCGGTATGCAGAGGGAAAGTAAAGCACATTCTGATCGCCAACAGTCTGCACCATATCGTGATAGAAATAAGCAGCCTCCTCCTGATCATTAAGTACAATCAGAACACAACTGCGCCCCACATTACGGGCCACATTACAGAAGAGCAAGGGTGCCGATGAACAATGAAGCCCCTTCAGAAAAATGCTTTTACCGCTTTTTCCTGAAAGTTCCTTTATCAACGCCTTGGTCTGGGCCACCCGCCCATAACCTTCACTGAGTTCCGCTAAAGTCATTACTTTTTACAGCAATTCGCCGCGAAGTTACATATAATTATGTAATATCGGCAAAAATGATTAAGTTTGCACTACCTAAAAACATAACCTGTAATGAAAAAGAACAACAGCATTGTAATCATTCCCACATATAACGAGAAGGAAAACATTGAGAACATCATCAGGGCCGTTATGGCACTTGAAGACAATTTCAATATCCTTATAATTGATGACGGCTCTCCCGACGGTACTGCTGCCATTGTAAAAGGACTGATAGAGACTGATTTCAAGGACCGCCTCTTTATTGTGGAACGTAGCGGAAAACTTGGATTGGGCACTGCATACATAACAGGATTCAAGTGGTGCATAGAACATGGTTATGATTTCATATTTGAAATGGATGCTGATTTCTCACACGCACCCTCTGACCTGCCCCGCCTGCTCAGCGCCTGCCGTGATGAAGGTTATGACGTAGCCATCGGCTCACGTTACGTAAGCGGCGTGAATGTGGTCAACTGGCCTATGGGACGTGTAATGATGTCATATTTTGCATCAAGGTACGTACATTTCGTTACAGGCCTGCCGATACATGATACCACCGCCGGATTCAAATGCTATCGCCGCGAGGTATTGGAGACCATTGAACTTGACAAGATACATTTCAAGGGCTATGCGTTCCAGATTGAGATGAAATTCACCGCATACAAATGCGGATTCAAGATAAAAGAGGTGCCTGTAATATTTGTAAACCGCGAATTAGGCACATCAAAGATGAGCGGAGGCATATTCAGCGAGGCATTCTTTGGCGTCATGCGCCTTAAGATATCCAGTTGGTTCCGCAAATATCCCCAAAAGAAAACAGCCTGAACAGCATAATGGGGCGCACACTCATAAAAGATGCAATGGTGGTTAATGAAGGAGTGGTGCAACGCGCATCAGTTCTTATTGACAATGAAACCATTGCCGGCATTTTTGAGTCAAACGATACGCCCAAGGCAGATACGGTCATTGATGCAACCGGCATGTGGCTTTTGCCTGGTGTTATTGATGACCACGTACATTTCCGTGACCCGGGCCTGACCCACAAGGCCGATATGGCCACAGAGAGTCTGGCAGCCGCAGCAGGAGGTGTTACCACAGTATTTGACATGCCCAACTGCGTACCGCAGACAGTCACTCTTGAAGCGCTTGACAGTAAGTTTGAACACGCTGCGCAAACATGTCTGGTCAACCACAGTTTCTACCTGGGTGCCACACACAGCAACATAGACCAGATTGAAAAGATTGATCCCAGCCATGTATGCGGTGTCAAACTCTTTATGGGCTCCAGCACAGGCGGAATGCTGCTTGATGACCGCGACTCACTCAAAGCACTCTTCAATGCCGCTAACGTTCCTATAGCAGTACATTGTGAAGAGACCTCAATCATAAACGCAAACATGGAGCGCTACACCAGCCAGTACGGCAGTGAACCTCCAGTAAAATATCATCCTCTCATACGCAGTGAGGAGGCATGCTATGCATCAACCTCAAAGGCTCTTGATGTTGCAGCAGGCACAAAAGCACGTCTGCACATTCTGCACCTTACCACCGCACATGAACTTGACCTCTTTACAAACGGGCCGCTTGAAAGCAAACAGTTTACCGCCGAAGCCTGCCCTGCACACCTGTGGTTTACAGATTCAGATTACAGCACCAAGGGCACGCGCATAAAATGCAATCCCGCAATAAAGACCGCCGCAGACCGTGATGCCTTGCGCCTGGCACTGACAGACGGACGTATTGACGTAATAGGTACAGACCATGCTCCGCACTTGCTTTCAGAGAAACAGGGCGGATGCCGCACTGCAGCATCGGGAATGCCGGTACTACCCTACTCGCTGCCTTCAATGCTGGAACTTGCCGATAACGGAATAATAAAAATAACCGATGTTGTAAGACTGATGTGCCACAATCCCGCATCCCTGTTCAACATCAAAGAACGCGGATATATACGCAACGGTTATAAAGCGGACCTGACGCTTGTATCACGTGTTGAAAGCGGCTATACCGTAACAGACTCAAATGTACCGGACAAATGCGGTTGGACACCGTTTGACGGAGAACATTTTCATTGGAAAGTTTGTACCACATGGGTAAACGGCAATGCTGTTTTCCGTGACGGAGAGTTTGACACATCAACCAAAGGACAATCAGTAGAATTCAACAGAATATGATCAGAGCACTTTACCTTATTTATCAGATTTTCATTGCACTGCCGATAATGATTGCAGTTACCATACTGGTAGCGCTGTTCACCATGATAGGTTCCATTTTCAATGACCGGTTCTGGGGTTACTGGCCCGGCATGATCTGGGGACGCCTTTTCTATCTTGTATTTATGATTCCTGTTAAGATTGACGGCAAAGAGAACATAAAAAAAGGCCAGTCATACATCATAGCACCCAATCATCAGAGTTATTGGGATGCATTCCTGGTATATGGATACATCGGCATCAAGTTCAAATGGATGATGAAAAAGGAACTTGGACGTATTCCGTTTGTAGGTTGGGCATGTTATATGGCGGGTTGTATATTCATTGACCGCAGTTCAAGAGAAAGCGGCATGAACAGTATCCGCAAGGCTGAGTCCAAACTCAAAGACGGAATGTCTGTAGTGATATTCCCTGAAGGCACCCGTTCGCAGGATGGCCGTATAGGTAAGTTCAAGCGCGGCGCATTCCTGATATCAGAAGAGTTGAAACTCCCTATTCTGCCGGTTACCATTGACGGAAACTATGATGTTATGTCACGTCATGCATGGAATGTAACATGGCATCCTGTACACATGACAATCCATGAACCTGTTTGGCCAAAGAGCGATAAAGATACTTCAGAGACAGAATTAAAAGCTATAATGGGCAAGACCTCTGATGAAGTCTTCAACACAATCAACCAGACCCTTCAGTTTCGGTCGTAACCCATGCGGTGTGTATAACCGTCAACGTATGACTGGCTCAGAAAATCATCGGGAGCAGCATCAAGGATTCTCTTAAGCAAATCAGGAACCTCATTTGTCTGTGGAACGCTGAGCATCATGAAAACACCGACTGCTGCAGGTTCATTGTAGTTTTCAGCCATAAAGGAGCAGATCATCTCCTCACATTCATCAACAATTATTCTGAGTGAATCCTGAATCATCTCAATATTCCTGGAATCCAGACCTGTACGGGACATGGAGATACGTTTCTGCGACATATCTTCATACCTGTTGTCAATGGCTATCTTCTTTTTGAGGAAACTGTAGAACAAATCATTCTGACGTGTGCCTGAAACAGTCATCTCTGTAGGCAGCAGACGTATTCTGGCATGTCCTTTCTCAATATATAAGGGGATAATAGGTCTGCTGTCCTTGCACAGGAATACCAAACGGGTGGAATCAACCTTTCCCTTCATTTGGAACTTACCGTGATTTACCCTACATGAATCTATTCTGGTAGTACGGAACGGGAGAAACTCTACAAGTGACAGTTCGCGACCCTCATAACCTATAGTCTCAACAACACCGTCAATTCTGTAGTGACCGGCACATGACATCATGGCAAGCATTAAACCTGCTGCAATAATGAATAAATTCAAGCGATGTCTGTGCATGTCCTAATTATTATCTGCATGCAAAATTACAACACAAGAACAAACTAAATCAGGATTTATTATTCTTTAATGTAATGAAGCCGTTTAGCGGCTAAAAGTTGTTAAAAGCATTAGAATCTATTTAGATTCTATTTCATTTCGCTAAAAATGAATGCAATAAACAAGACCGGAAATCAGTTCTGTTCTTTTGAGAGATGATCCAGTCTGAAAGATGAATAAAGTTCAAACAGTGCGCCGATTGAAAGGGTCACTATCCAATTGTTCTTACGGGTAATATCAAGCAGAAAGGAACGTAACCCGGGAGTTATTGAAGTGTCATTCAACAAAAACGAATGTATTCCGTCTGCAAACATCAGCACAGTTGTAAATAACAGAAAACAGGCTCCCAGAACCTGTTGAAAGCGCAGTCGCTTAATTGTCCTGTCATCACCATTATAACGGTCTGCAAACTGGCCGCATGCAAACAACAGGGAACCGGCAAAATAAAGATACGGAGCATAACTCCACCCGGTTATATAGACGGCAGCGCCGAACAACAGCAACACGCCCCCTACTGTCGTGAATGATTCTATAAGACGTTTTTCTCTATTATCCATAAATCATTATCCCATCAACGTGATTCAAGGAACAGGTCTTCATCCTCACGATGCATATTGTATTTTTCGCGGGCAATACGGTCAATTACCAGACTGTCATTGTTCAGGTCATTCAGCATCAGTTCATTCTGATGTTTCTGTTCTGCACTCTCACGCAACTGCTCCTGAAGCGCTCTAATTTCACGCTTTTGTACCACTCTCTTTACCAGGCTGTTATCACTTGCCACAAATATAACCAGCAAGAACAGTGCCAGTACAATCCAGTACTTGTTTTTGCCGATGAACACTTTAAGTTGAGGTAAAAATCCGTTATCCATAAACAGCCTTTTCTATGTTGCAAAAATAGTTCAAAATTCTTGACTGACAATTGGGGAGTTGCCCGAAAAAAAACAATATCTTTGTGAATTATGGAAGACTATATTGTATCAGCCAGAAAGTACCGTCCGGTAACGTTTGACAGTGTGGTGGGTCAGAAAGCCCTCACTACCACTCTTAAGAACGCCATCAGCACGGGCAAACTGGCTAACGCCTATCTTTTCTGCGGTCCGCGCGGCGTGGGCAAGACCACCTGCGCACGCATATTCGCCAAGACCATCAACTGCACCAACCGCGGTGCCGACGGTGAGGCCTGTGGCGAGTGCGAGTCATGCAAGAGTTTCAATGAGGAACTCCGTTCATACAATGTGTTTGAACTTGATGCCGCCAGTAACAACTCCGTTGATGATATCCGCAATCTGACCGAGCAGGTTCGCATACCGCCCATGAACGGCAAGTACAAGGTTTATGTGATCGATGAGGTTCACATGCTCTCCCCGGCCGCCTTCAACGCGTTCCTCAAGACGCTGGAGGAGCCGCCCAAGTATGCCATATTCATACTTGCCACGACAGAGAAACATAAGATTATCCCCACCATACTGTCACGCTGCCAGATATATGATTTCAGCCGCATCAGCAACAGGGATATCGTTGAGCATCTGGAATCAGTAGCAAAGAAAGAGGGCGTTACCACAGAGCGTGCCGCACTTGAGATAATTGCAGAGAAATCAGACGGCGGAATGCGTGATGCACTCTCCATTTTTGACCAGGTGGTGAGTTTTACAGGAGGCCAGGTTACATATCAGAAAACCATTGAGAACCTGAACGTAATAGACTATGAATACTATTTCAGGCTTACTGATATGTTCCTTGAAAAGCGAATACCTGATTCGCTGCTTCTGCTTAGCGATATACTGTCAAAAGGTTTTGACGGCAGCCATCTGATAAGCGGACTCATGCTCCACCTGCGCAACCTGCTGGTAAGTCAGGATGCATGCACCCTGCCATTACTTGAGGTTAGTGACGAGATGCGCGAGCGTTATAAGACACAGGCGGCCAAGTGCCAGCCCAAGTTCCTGTACCGCGCTCTCAAAATTTGTAATGAGTGTGACCTGAACTATCGCATAAGCAAAAACAAACGTCTGCTTGTGGAACTCACCCTGATCAGGGTTGCCCAGGCCGATGAAGATGATGAAAGCAGTGGGCGTAAGCCCACAAGACTGAAACCCATATTCAAAAAGATAGCTGCCACAGCACAGGCAGCTCCGGTAGCGGCAGCGCCTCAGGCAACCGTGAAGCCGGTTACACCCCAGCCGATTCAGAGCAATACACCTCAGCCGGCCAGGAAGAACCCTATACCCACAATAAAGGGCGGCAGTATTTTTACATCCATCTACGGCCCCAAGCCTGCAGGACGTCAGGACCAACCTCACGGCCGCCAGACCGTTCAGGTTATTGACCAGGAACAGCACCCGGCCAAACCGCTTACGCAGGAAAAATTGCAGGACAGTTGGAATGATTTTGCAGCAACCCTGCCCCGTCAGGATGCTCCGCTTAAGAACCGCATGATAAACTGTCATCCTACAGTTCTGTCAGAGTCGGTATTCACCTTAACGGTTGGAAATCCAATGGTGGCACAGGAAATTACAGAGGCACAGGATCGCATACTAAAATACCTGCAGGATGTCTTTAACAATCCAGCCATCACGATGCAGATTGAAATAGACCAGTCACGCAATGTTGACCATCTGCTCACACGCGATGAACAGTACGCCAAGATGAAAAAAGAGAATCCTGCTCTCCAGGAACTGGAATCAGTATTCAGTCTGGAACTGAGGTAAATTCATCCGACGGGCTACTCGCTGCTTCGCGGCGCTCGATCGTTTTTGGCTTTAAACGCCTTCGGCTTAAAGCCTCGGGATGGAATCCTATCTGCGTATTAGAAACAACCTTTTTTTAGTTTCCTTCTGGAAACACGCTCCGTTTCACTACGCTCTGCCGGCCTCCGGCCGGGTAAAAATTATGGCGACCCTTTAGGCCGCCATAATTTTTACTCTTAGCTGGAAACTTTATCATTCTCAACTCTCAATTATTCTTGAGATTCTTCACAAACTCTACGCACTCACGGACCTTGGTCTCAATGAACCCAAAGTCACCATTAGCAATTACGTCCTTGGGAGTGAGTTGAGAGCCCAGACCTACGCAGGCCACGCCGGCCTTGAACCAAGCCTCAAGGCTGGCAGGATCAGGTGATACACCGCCTGAAGGCATAATCTCCGTCCAGGGGCACGGGCCCTTGATGGCCTTCACGAATGACGGGCCACCCACCTCTGTACCCGGGAATATCTTTACAATCTCGCAGCCCAGTTCCTCGGCAGTATTTATCTCTGTCAGAGTACCGCAACCCGGTATCCACGCAATCTTGCGGCGGTTGCAGATCTTGGCCATATCTGGATTCAGACTGGGTGAAACTATAAAGCCGGCACCAAGCTGGATGTAAAGTGCTGCTGTAGCGGGGTCAGAAACCGATCCCACGCCCATAATCATCTCAGGGCACTCCTTGGCGCACCATTTGTTTACCTCGGCAAACACCTCATGGGCATAGTCACCGCGGTTGGTGAACTCAAATACTCGGGCACCGCCCTTGTAGCAAGCCTTTACCACATTCTTGACCAGTTCCGCATCCTTGTTGTAGAACAGCGGAACTATTCCTGTATTTACAAAGGTGTTCAGCACCTGTAATCTCTTGAATCTGCTCATATTAAGTATGTATTTAGCGGGCTACCCGGCCTGATGCGTCGCCGCCCATAAGTTTCTCAACTTCAGATACTGTAACACGGTTGTAGTCACCATATATGGTGTGCTTGAGGCATGAGGCGGCAACTGCAAAGTCAAGTGCCTTCTGATCATCCTCATATACGCGCAAGCCATAGATGAGGCCGCCCATAAATGAGTCACCGCCACCTACTCTATCCACTATATGTGTGATATCATACTCTCTTGATTTGAACAGTGTCTTGCCGTCATACAGCACGCCCTTCCACATGTTGTGATTCGCGTTTATTGAACCGCGCAGAGTAGTGATAACCTTCTTACAACGTGGGAAACGTGCCATAATCTGTTTTGATACTGACAGATATGCATCGGCATCAACCTTTCCGCCTGTTACATCAACGCCCTCCGGCTTAATGCCAAGGGCCATCTGGGCATCCTCTTCATTACCGAGAACGATATCTGTGCAGGCTACCAGTTCAGGCATAACTTCAATGGCTTTCTTGCCCCATTTCCACAGGTTCTTGCGATAATTAAGGTCACATGATACAGTTATACCCTTTTCATTGCATTTCTTTACAGCCTCAAGGCATACCTTGGCTGCACCTTCTGATATTGCAGGAGTGATACCGGTCCAATGAAACCATCCGGCACCTTCAAGCACCTTGTCCCAGTCTATCATACCCGGCTCAATCTGAGCGATTGATGATCCGGCACGGTCATAGATGACCTTGCTGCCGCGGCTCACGGCGCCTGTCTCAAGGAAATATATACCCAAACGATTGCCGCCCAATACCACGTCACTCACATCAACGCCGAATCCGCGCAATTCACGCAGGCAGGCTGCAGCAATATCATTGTCAGGAACACGAGTCACAAATGATACGGGTAATCCGTAGTTTGCAAGCGATACTGCCACGTTGGCCTCACCGCCGCCATATGTTGCACTCAGCATATTGCCTTGTCCGAAACGCTCATACCCGGGCGTTGCCAGACGGAGCATAACTTCACCAAATGTTACGGTCTTTTTCATATTCAATAAGTTTTCACACTGCAAATATAGTGCAAGCCGAGAGGAGAAAAAAGGAGTTTGCTCATTTTTTATCCCGAGGCGCAGCCAATATCAAGTAAGGGAGGCCTCCCGGTCTCCCTTACTCATACAAGAATCCAATTCCAGATTCATGTCGCCTCATTTAATGAAGCTGTCAAACAAGTAATGTATATACCCTTAACGCATCAGTGGACACAATACACCAAAACCGCACACACTATTATGCACGACCCAGCGGATTCATTATCCACTTTCTGCTTTTATTGTCAGAAACTGTATCTGTCATTTTTTGTCATACCCGCCCTATCCACGGGGCTTGAGTAAAACTTTGAATCTGAGGCAGGTCTTCTGACTAATCTCAGGAGTCCGGAACCTTCCCGACCAATCCGGTCAGTGGCGTTTGTTACAGTCAATTGGGAGCGACTGTTCATCCGAATCCTTATCTGAGAAATACAGCAGCGGGACTGTCCGGGATTCTCACCCGTGTTCCCTTTTAAATCTGTTTTCTTACAGATACCTCAATTCTGAACGCAAATGTAATAAAAGAGATGGTTCGCAATGCCAACTATGGCATATTTTTTAAACAGATTCTGAAATAATCCCAATATTTGCGTATATACCTATATAACGTTACTTTATTTTGTGTCATGTTATTCAGTTTATCTGAACAGATTGCTTATTTTTGTGAGATAAAATTAAACAATTCATTTGCATGAAGATACGGAAAAACAGTAAAGCGCCGTTGCTTCTGTTCACTGCGACCTTGACTCTTATGGTCCTCTCTTGCGAGCAGGATAAAGTCAGTAGCAGTGAGTTGCACTCAGAGGCCGATTTAAGCGGTCATACCGTAAGCACAACGGCCGGTAATTATTACGACAACAAGTACTCCTCACGTGATGACATCACCATGTTCCGTGTCAACACTGAGGCCGACGGAATTCAGGCTGTACGTCAGGGCTTAGCCGATGTCCATGTGACAGATGAGGTGACTTTTACCCCTGAACTGCGCCGCCAGTTGGGCATACGGCTGGCCTTCAAAGGCGAGGAGGCCTTTGATGTTGCTTTTGCCGTAAGAAAGGGAGACGACCAACTAAGGGAGCAGATGGACCGGTTCATTGATCAACTCAAGGCCGACGGCACTCTTGACGCCATCCTGTCCCACTGGCTGGAGGACACCCCTGCCCCCGGACCTGTTAAAGGAGGAGAACCCGGAGCCCCCACTCCACTACGTTGCCTCACCGGTGTCAGCATGGCCCCCATATGTTATATTGGCGAAGGAGGCGAATGGATGGGCATGGATGCCGATATACTAAAACGCTTTGCTGCCTGGAGTGGCCGCACTTTTGACATGAAGTATCAGGACCTGGGATCAGCCATGATAGCCCTCGGTACCGGACAGTGCGACGTGGTATGTGCCTGCCTTTATATTACTGACGAAAGAAAAAAATCCGTAGATTTTACGCAGCCCTATTATTTGTGCCGTGCAGGATATTTTGTTGTGGATGAAGAATCCACTTCACAGGCAGGCTTTGGAGAAAGACTCAAAATGAATCTTTTAACAGAGAGCCGATGGAAACTCATAACTGACGGTTTATGGGAGACGATCAAAATAACCGTTTTTGCCATTCTGTTGGGAACCCTGCTGGGTGCAGGAGTGTGCGTCATGTTGCGTAGCCGTCGCAAATGGATGAACAGGAGCGTGGAACTGTACGGAGCGTTCATTCAGGGAATACCTACTCTGGTACTGCTCCTGGTTATGTTCTATGTAATTCTGGCAAGTGCAGGCCTGAGCGGTACCGTTGTTGCAATAATCACCTTTGCATTGTGTTTTGCTTGGTCATCGGGCAGTATTTTCTCATCGGCCATTTCATCAGTACCAAAAGGACAGACCGAAGCGGGACTGAGCCTGGGCCTTACTCCGTTCAAAACCTTTATTGGCATTGTATTCCCTCAGGCAATACAAAAAGCACTGCCGCTGTACACCGGAGAGTGTGTAGCCCTTCTAAAGAGCACATCCATTGTAGGTTATATAGCAATCATGGACCTGACACGCGCCAGCGACCTTATCCGCAGCCGTACTTTCGATGCCATGATTCCGCTCCTGGTCATCACCATAGCGTATTTTGTGCTGGCCTGGCTGATACGCCTTTTGTTAAACCTCTTCCTCAAGAAATAATATGATAAGCATCAAACATTTAAGCAAGACTTTCCACAATCCTGACGGAAGTGTGATAACTGTTCTGAAGGATGTCAACTGTGATATTGAAAAGGGAGAGGTCATAAGCATCATAGGCCCTTCCGGAACAGGAAAGAGTACGCTTTTAAGGGCGCTCAACATGCTGGAACCGCCCACAAGCGGTGAGATCTGGGTGGACTCAGAGAACATCATGGCACGAGGCTACAAACTTGACAAGATGCGCCGCAAAATGGGCATGGTATTTCAGAACTTCAACCTTTTTGAACACATGACGGTGCTGGAAAACATCACCTACGTACCTGTCAGACTGCTGAATAAAACGCCCCAGGAGGCCAGCGCCGAAGGTATGGAACTGCTCAAGAAAGTGGGACTGGCTCAAAAAGCCGACGTTTACCCGGAATCCCTTTCGGGCGGACAGAAGCAGCGCGTTGCCATAGCACGGGCACTTGCCATGCACCCCGAGGTGATTCTTTTTGATGAGCCCACATCGGCCTTGGATCCGACAATGGTGGGCGAAGTACTCAGCGTGATACGTCAACTTGCCAAAGACGGAATGACAATGCTCATAGTAACACATGAGATGCGCTTTGCAAGGGATGTAAGCACACGTATATTCTTCATGAATGAAGGTATAATCTATGAGGACGGCACCCCGGAGCAAATCTTTGAGCACCCCAAACGGAGTGCCACCAAAGCATTCGTGAACCGCATCCAGAAACTGGTGTATGAAATTGATGACGACAGTTTTGACTATCTGCAGATTCAAACCGGACTGAACCAGTTCTTTATTAAATACAACATACCTGAAAAGGCTGACGTAGCCTACACCATCATCAAGGAAATGCTGTTTGAGCAACTGAGTGACATCCGTCCGTTGACCTTAAGGATAACACATGCAGATCTGTCGGGAGAGACTGCCCTGGACTTCATGGCTGAAGGACTCACCGAGTCACCGCTCCCACACAACGATGCCGTTCAGGATATCCGCTCCCGCGTGAAAGCTATTGTTGAGGAGCCTACCACAAGAGGTTTCCGCATAAAAATAATCCTCAACTGATTTAAAGTCGGTGGAAAAAAATGTATATTTACAGCAAAAGGTTACACGTTTGTAAAAACGCTAATAGTTTATTCTCATATATAGTATGTGGAACTCATTACTACAAACCTTCAAGAGCTACTTCCGTTTCAACGGTAAAGCAGACCGCCGTGAGTTTTGGATCTGGGCATTCATGATACTGGCCGTATCATTTGTTCTTGTGAGTATTTTAGCCGTGCTTGCCGCTATATTCGGGAATGGCAACAATCCTGTCACAAGCGGAATCTTCAGCACAACCATAATAGTACTTATCGGCCTGTTCTGGCCTGTCATGTTCTTCCCGACACTGACGGTTTCAGTGCGCCGCCTGCGTGATGCCGGAGTTACCCCATGGTTACTCCTTATTCCAGCAATCTTGTGCATAGTCACATTTCTGGTACTCTTTGACCGCGGTCTCTCCAATATGGATGCCACACCGCCCAGTTATCCAGATGCCGTAGCCTACACGCTCACGGCCTTGACTGCAATAACAGGAGTTATCTTCCTAGCTCTGTTCTGTAAACCGTCAAAAAGATAGGACTATATGAAAAAGTTATTCTGGTTAACTCCATTACTTGCACCTGTCATACAACTGGTATTGACTGCAATAATCAATTCTGTATATGAGTTGATAGTCGTTTCCAGGACATTATAATGACACAGATACGATCTTTTTTATTATTAATTAAGACGGAAATTGAGCGGAACGGAGTATTGCACACTGACGGGAGTTCCGTGCTGCAAACCGGGCTTCCACTTGGGCATTGCAGATATTACCCGCAGAGCTTCAGCATCAAGCAGGGGATGTACGCTTTTTAGCACTCTGGCATTTTTAATGGAACCATCCTTATCTACTACAAAAGTTATAAGCACACGTCCTTGTATTTTAGCCTCTCTGCATTCAGGCGGATAATTGACATTTGCCCTGAGATAATCCAGAAAAGCCTGTCTGCCGCCCGCCCGTGAACTCCGGGCTGACTTCAGTTATATAATAGATGGAATCCGGACTGATACTTGGGTCATCCGGTACCTCAACAAAATCAGACGACCATATGGCATTTACCCTTTCTTTGTCCGCATCAATGTATTCAACTTTAATGTCTGGGTTATCCGATGTTTTGACATCAGATAATATGTTGTACTGATCGT
Source organism: Bacteroidaceae bacterium (assembly GCA_017551925.1). Taxonomy (GTDB): domain Bacteria; phylum Bacteroidota; class Bacteroidia; order Bacteroidales; family Bacteroidaceae; genus Colenecus. The sequence continues at coordinate 17,342 of JAFZKA010000087.1, forward strand.
TCCAGTTTTTGTCCGGCAAACGGTAAAAAACATCAGGCCAGGAGTATGCCATCTTACCGGGCTTGAGTGCATATATGACATCGCCATCATAGAAAATGCTCTCGATTATTTCGACATCTTCTGTATCGCTTGCCGTTTCAGGCTTCTTCTCACTTCTCTTTTTGGCATCCTCAATTTCAAAATCCCTACGTTTCTGCGCTTCGCCTATGTTTCTGTCAACAGTTGCCGAAAGTTCTTTTGCCAACTGGTCGTCAATCCCTTTTGTCTTGACTATTCCGGGCTTCTTATAGATCAATTGATACTTATTCCCCTTTTTGACAACATACATGCTGAAATAATTGTTACCCCAGGCATCATCCACCACATAACCGCAGACAAAACCCTCAGGCGCATTCTTTTGCCTATATTGAACACTCCATGAATCAGGGTCCATCAGTTCCCATGTTCCATTCAAGGGATATCCGGCCGCAAAGGCAAACTGCGACAAAAACACAATGCTCACAAACAAAAGAGATACCTTTCTCATAATTCAATTCTTTAATTCACTTATGAAACGGCAATCTACGCATAATACGTCATCATATTGCAAATATAGAGAACAAAAACAGATTACTGGATTACCGATGTATAACAGATGAAATGGGATCTTCCATCAGGTGCCAGCAGTTTCAACTGGTTAGTGACACTAACCACTTCATTTCCTTCTTTACGGAGCTTGGTCTTTAGGTACTTCCAATAGTTGCGATTTTTAAACGCTTGAAACTGTGGCCCACGCGGGCAAAGAGCGCACGCATATCTTTCTGCTGTGGGCTGGAGCGACGATCCTCACTATGATGGTGACCACAGGAACATTGACGTTTATGAGGATATGGATTTGGTGGTTTATTTGGAGGAGATTGAGACGGAGGGGGAATAGCGAGTCTGAACTTTATTAATGATGCAGGGACGGTTGTGGTGGCCGCCCCTGCTATGCTTATAATTTGAGAGTTATGGACGATTGCAGACCGCACGGACAGTGCAGCCGTTGAAACGGCGGGTGCTCTTGAAGTTGGTATGTGCTATAAGACGCGGGGTGAAGCGCAGGCAATAGGCATTATCAGGCACGAAAAGGCTTTGGGAAGACCAATAGTAGCCCTCTTGGCCGCCGAGCATGTGTCTGGAGCCTGTATAGATGCCAGCCGCAGGCAGGAAGATGGAATTGCCATTAGGGCCTGTGACACGGTAGCCCGGGTTGGGGTCATCTTCTACCCAATCCCACTGGCATTCCCTGGTCAGCTCCATCAGTTCATCGTAGAGAGGAGTACGCCAGCTGCTGCCCATCATCACGGTTGCCACGTCATCATCCGGTTCAAGAACGGTCTTGCCGTCGGGTACAGTGAGGACCTCGTCAGGATTATAGGCGTAGTATTTGGTTGGTGAGCAGAAATCGCCGGTACAGAAGCGGTAGTTTGACATGAGATACTCACTCTTGGGTTCCAGTTCCCCCCACGATACAAAGATGCCGGGAGAGCCAGGGCTGTCGGCTCCGACGTTGCGGTCAGCCCATAAGACACTGAGCCCCAGGTCAACCGCATGCTGTGCATACATGAGGTGTGCCAGCAGCAGGGATAAGACGGAAGAAAGGATACGTTTCATCTGACAAGTGTTTTTTTGTTGCCCTGAATGTACAGGCCTTTGGAGTTAAAGTAAGGATATTGGCTTACATACCGGCCCTGCATGTCATAGACGGGGTTAGAGGCATCATCCTGAACCGGGCTGATGACGCCGGTGATGTATGGCGTAAGCAGTTCATCAAGACGCTGGTGGTTGGCACTGTACCATTGGACCATATAATCAGCCTCATCACGGGCGGTCTCTCCAAGTGTGACAGGGTTGTAGTTCCATGTGTCACGCTCATTCTGCCACGCCCCGGTACTATCAAACAAATCAGCGTAACCGTAGATGAGCTCTGATACGTTATTGACTGACAACACTCCGTCACGCAGCTGCGCCCACCTGTTGGCAAGCGCCGTGACAAAGCCCAGGTCGGGGTTCTGCAACAGCCGCCTGAACGGAATGACCTTGCTCCAGTTGGACTGGCCCATAAGCGTGTTGACATCAATGAGCGGAACACCGCAATAGGTTGCGCCGAAGCTGTGGTCCATATCCCATGGGGTGATGATGAAGCGTTGTGCGGCGGTGAAGTCCTGCAGGCTGAGATAGCTGTTCTTATAGCCCATATCGGCCACGCCTGCCACAAGGGTAAGCAGATACAGGTCAACCAGGTTATCCCAATAGAAGTGCTGACGGACCAGGTCCGGATAATCTTGATCAGGGGTGGTGTCCCATGGGACATCCATGAGCTGACACAAGGGGTCCCACACATGGGCAGGATATTGATTGGGATATTTGACCTCCCAGGCGTTCCATGAGCTGTCGCCTGATTGAGGCTGGGTGCCATCAGTCTTAAGGAAGCTGCCGCTACCGAATGACTTGCACTTGTAGATGACACCCCTTACCTGTGAGTCTTTAGTCTTCTTGACTCCAAGCAGCTTGCGGTTAACACGGTCTGTCATGCAGTAAAGACCGCTGTAGCGGCCATCGGTCCACACTTGCACGTATGTGGCGGTTATGCCGTGACGGCCATCCGTTTCTGTGGCATACGGCAGGCGCGAGTAGCTGTTGAACAGTTCCATGGCTATGCGGTTGCGTATATGAGAACGGTCAACACTGGCTGCATCAAGATTGATCTTGCTGTCTGTACGCCCAAGTCCAGGCAGGAGGACATCACGCTCTGAATCAGTTTCATCATTGATGAAGGCTATCTTCATGGATTTCTTGTCATACAGTATAGAGGTTGAGCCGCGCCAGGTTACTAGGCAACGGTACCGGTCACGTGTGCCACTGACAGTATCACGGATTGTGAAGGTGGCTGTGACAGGGCTGTCGGCATTGATGGTTCCGCTTATGTTGTCAAGGAAGACCTGATGCAGCGCCATGCCTGATGATGTGCCGGACTGTGCCTGTATGCGATGCAGGCCCCAGGGGAGGATAAAACAAGCGAACAGGGGCATCAGTCTGATATATTTCATATTCTACAATATTGTGACAGACTTTTAATAACTCAAAGATAGGGATTTTTGTGAAAAGGAAAGGCGTTAGTGAGGTAATCTTTGCCAATTGTTTCTATATCCTGTAAGCTCATCTATCAGACGGTAGCGGATGCGGGCACACAGTGGGGACTGTCCCTTTTGTGTGAGGGAAATCCAGTCTATGGCACAAGGAGGTTCTTGAGGTTCTGGACGATGTAGGGTTTCCAAAGGGTGATGAGGGTGGTGAAGGTCTGGGCACCGCCCCAGGTGTCCTTGTCACCGGAGTCCACAAGCGTTTCCATCAGGGGCTTGAACATGAAGGGAGTAATGGCTCCGCCGAGTACGTTCAGGACAATTGCGTAGGGCGGAACGGCCTTCAGGTGCCCGGCCTTGCTTTCCTCCTCGTAGGCTTCCATAATGGAAAGGAAGTAGTTCTCCAGATGCAGGTCGGCCGCTGTCTTGACGAGAAACTGCGGGTCGCGGTCCATTTCCCGGATAATGAAGATGGGCAGGCGCGGATTATGGGAGAGCTGCTCGAAGTAGGCATCTACCAACAGTTCAAGGCGCTGCTCGATGGGGGCGTCTTTCCGGATGATTTCCAAAACGCCCGGCACGAAGGATTTGACCAGGTTTCCGAATATTTCCCCGAAGATCTTGTCCTTGGTGCGATAATAATAATACAGGGCCGGACGGCCGATACCGGCAGCCTCGGCAATATGGGTCATATTGGTTCCTTCATAACCTTTCTCAAGGAAAACCTGGGTGGCGGCCTCAAGAATACGTGCCTCTATGTTGTTCTGATCCATCTATTAAAAGTGTTTGACACAAATGTATGACAGTTTTTTGTAATATGCAAATTTAATCAACCTGCCTGTAATCGGCATAGGAGCAGGTGTTGTTTTGGGCCCTCAGTTCCATAGCGAGACGGACGGTTTCGCAGAGCTTTTTCTTCTGCTCCCGCTCCGGCAGCGCTTGATCCGGCATCCAGGGACCATCGATATAAATGGTCGTCCGGGGCCTTTTGCTTCGCCGACGCTTCTGGTAGGTGACGGTCATTGCGAATACAGGCAGGTTTTCCTGTACGGGATAGTGGAAGGAGGCCGAAGAAAACGGCCGGATGAGAGTGTACCAGGGCCAAACGTGAGCCTCCGGGAAAATGACCACAGGCTGAGCGTGACCACAGCACCAGGAAACAGCCTCTTCTGTTTTCTGAAGTCCTTCCCTCCCCGGAGCAATGGGGATGCCTCCCAGATAGGGAATGAGCCGGCCGATACCTGGAACGCCGAGATTGGATGGGGTACAGAGCGCCCGTATCCGCCGGTTCACGGGTCGGAACCCCAGCGCGAGGGTAATCATCGGGTCGCCGAATTCCTGCGTATGGTTGCCATAGACAAAGAAGCCCTCGTCGTGAGGAACACGGAGGAGTTTCTTCCTGCCAACGAAACGGGCGTGCAGGCCGAAGCGTAGCCAGATGCGGGCCACAAAGGAAAAGAATCCATAGACGATGGCGCTCCAAAGGCGTTCCCACCAGCGGTCCCGGATGTGACGGTAGTCTTCCGGAAGCTGATAATCCTGGCCGGAAGTGGTGACAATGTCCTCATCAAACGATTTATACCTGTAAACCTTGCTCATAACCGGCTATATCCCAATTTTCAAACGTATAATCCAATGGTTTTCCGTAAGCCTTCTCGTATGCTTCCCGTTTCTGGGCGTAATCCTTCTCCATCATGGTGATACTGTTTTCCCGAACGCTTTTCCTGGGGTCAGGCCAGATGGTCGGCAGGATGTGAAGTATCCATCGGGTGTTTCCGATTCCGTCGGGGCCCACCCCCGGCACGTCATCAATTTCCACGAAGCAGGAAATGACCGGCACGCCGAATTTGGCGGCATAGTGGTAAGCACCTCTTTTGGGCGGCCGGGGCTTCCGGTAGTTGAACCACATCTCCTGTTCAGGATAAATGAGTACGTAATGGCCCTTGTCAAGCTGCTCTCCGAGCATCTGCTCAAAAAAGGTAGCCATAAATCCTTTGTCCTGCGTGACGGGAATCAGTCCGGCGTAGCGGAGCAGGAACCCCCGCCAGCCCTTCATCACGAAGTTGGTGTCCTGGCTCACGGCCCAGAGATGCCCCTTCCCGTTTTTGGACGTCATGATGCGGAGCATTCCGTTCTCGAATGGTGCGAAGTGGTTGCTGGTCACGATGGCGGCGCCTTTCACATCCTTGATATTCTCCAGCCCTTTTATCTCAGCGCTTTTGGCAAGACGGAAGGTAATCATATCGGCGATCCTGCGGGCAATGAAATGCTTGATGCCATAAGGGATGCCATCCCTCTCCTTGACAACCCGGTACAATGCTTTGCGGACACCTTCTTCATCCAGCGTAGGATCGCCGGTTTCCACCTTGTCGTTGAAGGCGCCTGACGCCACTTTCTCCTGGATGTTGGCAATGACGGCCAGTCTGTCGGGGCTGATCATAAGCGTGCCTCCTTACCGGTGTTGAAGATGCCCCGGAAAGTTCCTTCCGGAAGTTCCGATAGCATCTGTCCGCGCCCTACCAGACGTTCCAGACTCTCGGCGTCGGACTTCTTTTGCTCCTCGGAGTAATTGTCTTTGTACAGGCGGATAGCTTCCTCATAGCCGGACGATGCGGCATAGTACCAGAAATAGTCGGCATACTGGATATTGTCGTAGCACCAGGGCTTGGCGAAGAGGTTATAATGGATGATCTGAGGGTTCGGAAGTTCCGGTTTATGGTCGTTGGGCATGGCATCCCATTCCTCCGGCAGGAACTTGATTTTTCCCTTACAGAGGGCATTCAGATAATCCTGGTCCGGGGCAATACAGTCAAAGTGGTATTTGTTCAGGAGCTCCAGGAAACGCTTGCCAAGCTGCACCTGGCGTAGTTTCTTAAGATCCATCATCAGGATTCCCGAGTTGATGTACTCGATGGCACGATCCACACCCACGGCTTTTTCCACATAGTCCGTCAGGGGTTTCACCTCCTGGATGGAAAAATCGGGGCAGGCACCGATGAGGTTGTCGCCGAGGTTCGTTTCATAGAGCCTGGCCAGATCGCCGGGGACCACGATGTCGCTGTCCAGGTAGATACCCCGACTATACTGCGGGAACATGTCCGGGATGAAGAGGCGGAAGTAGATGGTAAGGGTGAAGTAATCGGCCCTGAGCTTGTTGCCGATGAAATCGGCTTCGATGCCCTCGAACTTTTCCTTCATCGGGATCAGTTCCACTTCAAACCCTGGCACGGAAAGCGCCTGGATGCGCTGCTGGTGTCCCTCAGAAAGATTTTCGTGCAGGACAACAAGGTGGTAATTGTAGCGGGGCGAACTGTTTTGGGTGATGGAACGGATGGCGACTGCAAGCCAGGGGGCATAGTTGTCATCGATGGTAAAAAACACTGGAATGGTTTCCTTTTCCGGGGCAGGGTTCTCATAACCTTCCACGGCTTTCATTTCTTTTTCCATAATGTTTACAAGTGAGTCCATTGAATAGTCTTTGAGGTAATTGTGCATCTTCTCCGTTTCCCAGGGTTTTACGGAGACCGCATGAATCCAAGGAATAATACGGAAGGTGGTGCTGTAGTGGCGAAATACAGTGTCGGAATGGGTGCGACGCTGGTCATTGTAGCGCCTCGGGGCGATGGATGCGGAGTGGGCAGAACGATTCAGGGCGTGCTGATCCGGGAGAAACATTTTCTCGGCCCGGCAACACTCACGGCATTCCGTAAACAAACCACACTCCCGAATCATGGCCATATTCATCAGGAGGACACCGGAATTGATATATTTGCCGTGCCAGGCGGTCTGACGGGAATACACCCACTGTCCGTAGTAATCCGGGACGGCCACATATTCCACTCCGTCCAATTCCTGATTGTAAAATTCTGTACAGTCTGAAAGGCATACCACATCGTAGTCCAGGTACAGAAGCCTGTCCGGCAGACCCGGGACAAGGTCGGCATACAGGCGTAGCATACAGTACGGAGTGAAGCGGGTCTGGAGATTAGCCAATGGCGGATTAGCTTTGAAAACTGAGGTGCAGTCGATGCGGCGGACAAATCCGCCGTGTCCGTCGCGGCGAAGGATTCCCTCCAGTCGGGAAGAAAAGGCGATGCTGATGGGAAGATAATTCTCCCAGGTCATCGTCATCAGGTAGATGTGAAGCGGCTTGCTGACGTGTTTCATCAGGGAAAGGACGGAAAGCATAATGCCTTTTTCCGTGCCGCGGTCTCCGCAATACAAGAGGTTCATACGTTTTCAGTGTTATTCATTATGAGCATCTGCAGCCGGTTCTCCACGTTGGCGAAACTGGTGTCGGGGTCGAAGTCCAGCGGCAGGATCTGGATATGGGGAAACTCCTCCTTGAGTCTTTTGATGGTGCCCCGGCCACATACGTGGTTGGGGATGCACCCGAAGGGCTGGAGGATAATGTGTGAGCGGACGCCGTCACGGGCGTGGTGAGCAATTTCGGCCGCCATCAGCCAGCCCTCCCCACAGGAAAGGGTCTTTGGAATAATGTGGCTGACTCCCTGATACACGATGTCGGGCGTGATGCCGGCCTCATAGAGCGGATGCTTGATGGCAACCTTTTCCAACTTTTTCTGGATGCGGCCGAAGAGCCAGGTGACGGCAAAGGGATATTTTGGAATGTTGGCCTTGTACTTGGAAATCTCTTCCATGGAGGCCAGGAAGTCCTTGCGGAGCTGGTCGGTAACCTTGGGGAAAATGGTTTCCATGCCGTTTCGCTCCAGATACTCTTCCAGGTTGAAGTTTGAGCCGGGATGGTAAGTTACCAGCAATTCTCCCGTCACAAAGACACGCGGTTTCGGTTGCGAACGGTCAT
>JAFZKA010000088.1 GCA_017551925.1 Bacteroidaceae bacterium
AAAAGAGCTTAAAGCCTATATTAAGTACTACAATAACGACCGAATCAAGTTGAGATTAAAAGGAAAGAGTCCGGTGCAATACCGAACTCTTTACCAGATAAATGTTTAATAAATCGTCCAACTTTTTGGGGTCACTTCAGACAGTCCCTATTGTGTCATTTTTTCAAAGTAGCGAAGGGAGTTCGCAGAGCGAGTGTATGGTATAATCAGGGAATGTGGAGTCAGATGGCTCCACATTTCTTATATTGAACCAGATGGTGTGAAGGCCGTAGGCTGTGCCGCCGCTGATATCGGCATTCAATGAATCACCCACTATTACGGTCCGGGCGGGCGTGACACCCTGCAACTGGGCAAAACAGTAGTCAAAATACTCTTTTGACGGTTTGTTGAAGCCTATGTCCAGCGCACCGAATATTCCGTCAACATACTGCATCAGTCCGGCCTTGTCCAGACGGGTGGACTGCTGCAGGTTTGAGGCATTGCTCACCACGTAAACCCTGTATTTGGAGTGAAGATATTTCATTACCTCATGTGAACCCGATACAGGAACTGACGTATCACGCAGGCCCGCAATGAAATCCAACTCAAAGGCGGGACCATCGGCCTCAATCCCGTAGTCGCGGAATATGCCGGCCCATCGGGTCCGATGCAGTTCATCAACGGTAAGCAGGCCGTCCTCAATCCGTTTCCACAGGATTATATTGCGGCTCAAAAAGAACTCAAAGAGATCATCGGAATATGGGACCCCGTTCTTTTGACAGCAGTTGCGCACATTCTGCCTGGCGCACTCTTTGAAATCAAGGAGCGTGTCATCAACATCCATAAAGATTGTTGTAATCTCTTCTTTTTGGAACATCAGACTGCGGTGATGCGGTAAGTGAATGCGGTGCTCTTGCCCGGCTCCAGTTTGTTGATGTAGTCGCGGCCCTCAATGCTGCCCTGGTAGCCGTCAACATCACATCGGCCCATCCAAGGTTCAATGCATACGAACGGTGCATTCTTGGCGGGTGGCGACCAAAGTCCCCATACGGGTGCATCCTGGGTTTCAACCGCAATATATGGTGTGCAATCCTTGTCGTAAAGAATCACCTGGTCAATCTGATACTCCTCAAGCACCAGTGCATCGCGTGAAAAGAGCCCCGGGGTGAGGGGGAGCATGGCGTCAGAGTCCAGTTCTATCATGCCGGCGCTCTCGCTGCGATAGCCATCGGGGGTAAGTTGCCCTATGATCAGACGGTTTACCGGCTCCTCTGCCTGAGTGAGGCGGAAATATCCGTGTATGAAATCATTCTTGTCAAAGTCGCGGTAATTGAAACCGGGATGCGCTCCAATCTGGAAATACATAGTCTCCTGACCGGGGTTCTTGATGCGCCACTCTATGTTCAGAGTGTTCTCCTCAAGTTTATAGGTTGCTTCAATGCGGAACTTGTAGGGGTAAACCTTGAGGGTGTCTTCATTTGACTCTAGAGCCAGAACCACGCAGTCTGTATCCTGACAGAGAACGGTAAAGTTTAGGTCGCGTGCAAAACCGTGCTGCGGCAGGCGGAATGTCTTGTCACCTACACGGTACTCTCCGTTCCACACCTTGCCCACTATCGGGAATAGCATCGGTGCATGACGGCCCCAGTAGTCCTTATCGGCTGTCCAAATAAGTTCCTCATCGCAGCCCTGTTTCTTCAGGCTAGTCAGTTCCGCTCCATGAAGGTCAATCGCGGCGCTTATCTTATTGTTCTGTATAATCATAGGTAACGTACGGTTTCATCCAGAGGTTTGCGTTTCTCATGACGGTCTGACGGCACGCCTTGGGCCGATGCATAGCCTATCGGCATGAGTGCAGCAATCTTTATGTTCTCCGGCAGGTTGAAAAGTTCACGTGTCTTTTTGAAATCAAAACTGCAAACCCAGCAGGAGCCTATTCCCAGTTCCTGTGCCTGAAGCATCATCTGTGTGAGCACGATGCTGGCGTCCATCTCACCGGCGGAGTGGCCGTCCTCTTCATGACGGTGGTTTTTCCAGCAGATGTTCTCATCCCAGCATACCAGCAGCGCCTGCGGGGCACCGAACATATACGGAGTCACGCTGGCCATCTTGCTGACAGCATCAGGGCTTTGCAATACATATATCAACTGCGGCTGAAAATTCACGGCTGTGGGAGCCACGCGACCAGCCTCAAGAATCTTCTGCAGTTTTTCAGGTTCAACCTTGCGGTCTGTAAACGAGCGCACCGAATAGCGCTCCTTGCACAATTCTAAAAATTCTGTCATAATCAAATCACTTTATTCCGTTACGGCTGCTAAAGGTGATGCGAACACCCTTGTCCTCAACCATCAGGTCATTACCGCCGTTATTACCGTCACTCTTTATGGGCTGACGTTTGCCATCCAGTACCTCCTGGCACATATTTTTGATATCGGTCACACGTTGGGGGCTCTCCAGATTGTCACCGCTGTAATGGCCGGGAAACAGATATCGGATATCATTTTCCTTCATGTATTTCTCAACCTTTGTGGCCGATGACACCACGTTTGAAAGATATGTGAACACCAGCAGATTGGTTGAACCGAAAGCATCACCGCTGAATCCGTAATGATTGGCCTTGTCAAAAAACGTGACGCTGCCTTGGGTATGTCCGGGTGTAAACATCACCTCCAGTTTACGGCCGCCCAGATCGATGACCTGCCCATCGGTCAGGTGTTTGATCTCACCCTTGTAACCGCGTATGTTACCGGAAAACATCTGTTCATCGGCCGGTGCCACCCAGACCTCCGCGAACGGGCCGGCACCACCTACATGATCACCGTGTCCGTGCGTAAGCATAAGGGTAACCGGCTTTGAAGTTATCTTGGCCACAATCTTGTCCAATTCAGGAATGCGCACTCCAGCATCTAAAAGCACCGCGCTTTTGTCCCCTTCAACCAGATAAAGGGATTCGTTATAAAGCCTGTGGCCGTTGCCTATCCAGGTATGATCGTCAATCTGACGGAACACAACTTCATCATCCTCATAAACCACCTTGCCGCGAAGGTCACGACTGTTCACATCATTCCCCTGCGCCATTGCAGCCCCAACAAACATGCAAAAAGCAAAAGCCAGAACAAACTTTCTCATAATATTGATTATTTATCGGTTTCAAATGTAATAAAAAAGGGGTGAATAAGGTTCCTTCTATGTTTATTTTGAGGTATTGAAATCATAGCCTGCTATTTGCAGTAGCAGAACTGTCAGTTTGGGGAGCATTCAGTGACTTGGCGTTAAGCGCAAGACCTTGAGAGGATCCCGTTAAAAACGGCACTGTCCGAGGAACGTTCGACCTCGTAGGGGGCGATGAGGACGAGTTTGCCGTTTAGGGTCCGAAGAGGTCTTGCGTAGCCAAGGAGCGGCTGCTCCCCAAACTGACAGTTCTGCGTTGTCCATGGAAGGAACCGTCCCTAGTGCGGACACTATTGCATACAATTATACTTTTATATATTTTTGCGAAAAGGATAACCAACTAACCTAATATGAAAAAATCAAGGATTTTACTCATTCTGGCCGGTGCCATATGCGCTCCGGCATTGATTGCCACGGTTGCCATTGCAGCCGGTGATTCCAGGATTCCCCAGCGCCCTGAGGGACCTTGCGACGTTTACGCAAAAGGCGGTGCTCCCTGCGTGGCAGCCCACTCATCGACCCGCGCTCTCTACAAGGATTACAACGGCCCGCTCTATCAGGTGATGCGCCAAAGTGACGGCAAGACACTTGACATTGGCGTAGTGCAGCCCTCTGCCGGTGATCCCGGCGGTTATGCCGATGCCGCCGCACAGGATAAGTTCTGCAAGGACACCTACTGCTGGATAACCATACTGTATGACCAGTCTGGCAAGGGTAACCATCTGCAGCAGGCTCCACGCGGAGGATTCAGCGGCCAGGCAATGGGCGGATTCAACAACGTTCCTATGGCTGACTGGGCACCCGTTACTCTGATGGGCCACAAGGTTTACGGCATATTCATTACCGCCGGTATGGGCTTGCGCTGGAATGATGCCCACGGCACCGCTGTTGATGACCAGGCCGAAGGCCAGTACTGGGTGATAAACGGACAGCACTACAACACCGGCTGCTGCTTTGACTACGGTAATGCCGAGACTGACAGCCGCGATGACGGTGACGGCACAATGGAGACCACATACTACGGCAACCAGCCCTCATGGTATCACGGACAGGCTCCAGGCCCGTGGATCATGACAGACCAGGAGAACAACCTGGTAGGTTGCGTAAATCCTGATCCCAACGATAAGTACTGCGCTGACCTGCCCAGCATAAGTTGGCGCTTTGTAACCGCTACAGCCGACGGTGAGCCTCACCACTGGCGCTCCATGGGCGGTAATGCCCAGGGTGGTGACCTGCAGATAATGTATGACGGAGGACGCATACAGAACCCGCGCAACAGTTATGACCCCATGCGCAAGCAGGGCGCCATTCTGCTGGGTAACGGCGGTGACAACTCCAACGGTTCATCAGGCACATTCTATGAGGCTGCAATGACCGCTCCCGGCACATTCCCCACAATTGAGACCAACCAGGCCCTGCAGGCCAACATAGTGGCTGCCGGATATGATGTGCAGATGCTTTCAATTAGCGCATCAAACAAGGTTGACAAGCCCAACCTGCTGCAGACATTCGCACCCAAGACCACCCAGAATGTTACCGTTACATTCACCAACACATCAGGCCAGTCCATCAATGACCTTGTAATCAGCCTGGTTACTCCAAAAGGCTGGAAGAGTGTTGTAGCAGGCGGCAAGGGTAAAGTTCGCAAGATAGGTTATACCATTGAGGCAGGCCAGACTGTTGCCGTACAGTTTGCAGTGACATCGGCCAAAAAACTGTTCAACGGTGACCTTGCAGCAAAGGCCAGTTGGAACGGTGGCAAGAGCCAGTGGACAGCAGCCCAGAAGGTACGCAACGTTGAGCCCGTCAAGATCAACGAGTTCCGTATAGCCGACGGCAGCGGCAACTCCACAAACTCATTCATTGAACTCTACAATGCAGGTGAGACAGCAGTCAACCTTTCAGGCTGGACACTTACCCACCATGCAGTCAACCTGCCCTACTTCTCATCAATCAATATCCCCAAGGGTACCAAACTTGCTCCCAAGTCATTCTATCTGATGGGAATAAGCAACTCCGGTCTCTCTGTTGATGCAGCCAAGGGCGACAATATCATATATGTACGCAACGTAACAGGCATTGAGGCCGGACATGAGATTACAATCGGTACCGGCAGTGATGCAGAGAAACGAATTGTCAAGAACGTAATCCAGCCCCAGGCACAGCAGCAACAGCAGCCTCAGGGCGGATTCGGCGGATTCCGTAGTGCAGGCCCCGCAGGCTCTCCCACCACAGTATGGCAGCCTCTGCCCGAGGGTCCGGTTATCACCATCCCCGCAGGCTCAAACAACATTCCCGTTACCAGCGTGAACGGTTTCAAGGAGGGTGACAAGATGGCTATCGGCTACGGTTCAACCTACCCCGCCGTTTCCAACTCACTTGAAAAGTATGAGGTTGTAACCATCACCAAGGTAGGCAAGCCCGGCACACAGGCATGGCTGGCAGTCGATGCCAAGAAGGGCGATACCAACATCAAGGTTACCAGTACACAGAACATCACCGCAGGTGATAAGATCCGTCTTGACATTGACAGTGAGGGTCACGGCATTGAATGGGTAACAGTAAAATCTGTAGGCACCCAGTCCTCACGCGGCAGCAACAACGGTCCTCTCGGCCCCAATGACAACCCTGGTACAGGACTTGAACTTGAGGCTCCGCTCAAGTTTGACCACTCAGCAAACATGCCGTTCGCAGTAAACGGAACAGGTATCACATTTGAACCCGCAACCAAGTTTGACCACTCCAGCAACGAGCCCGTTCTGCCTCTGATCTATGCTATTGAACTTGACCAGGCACTCTCCAAGAAACACGCAATCAACAGTGTGGTTCTTGATGTCAAGGTTGAGAACGCCGGTTATCACGGCTGCACTGAGGCTGACCTTCTGTTCGGCGGCCCCGCACTTGATGGTTCAAGAGGCAACATGACACTGCGCACCGCAAAGGGTCTCATTGTTGATGCAATGAACTACGGCGGTCTGGTTGACCCGTGGCTTGCCGAGGGTTATCACGGTGATTCAGGCGCAGGCGCCGAGGGTGCATACGCATCAGTTCCGCAGACCGGACGCGGCGGATTCGGAGGTTTCGGCGGATTCGGAGCAACACCCGCTGCCGCTTCAGCCGCAGGCCCTGACCTGAGCACAGGCCGTTACCCTGACGGTTATGATACCGATGACAACAAACTGGATTTCCACACCGGACAGTCCATGACAATCTCAGCCCCAGTAAAGGCCGGCCAGAACAACGTCAAGGTGGCATCAGTCCAAAACCTCTCAATAGGTCAGACCATGTATCTGGGCTCAGGCAGCAGTCTTGAAAAGGTAAAGATCGCCGTGGTAGGTACAGCAGGTTCAACAACCATATCGGCCGATGCCAAGAAGGGTGACAAGACCGTTGCAGTAGCCGCTGCACAGGCTTTCCAGGCAGGTCAGATAATCAATATAGGTAATGAGACCTACACCATCGCATCAATCCAGGCTGTCCCGCGCCGCGGATTCGGCGGATTTGGAGGTTTCGGCGGATTCGGCGGCCGTGGCGGTCAACAGCAGCCTGCAGAACCTGACAAGATTACCCTGACTGATGGCCTCAAGGCCGATGTATCAAGCGGTGAGTATCTGACAGGTACCGGAATCACACTGGGTGCACCGCTTACCAAGGATCACGGAGCCGGTGACGCATTCACGGCAACCGTAGCAACTCCCGGCAAACCGAACATCAGATAATGAGAAAGGATGCAGGAACAATGAGAAAGACAATGGTGGCGCTTGCTGCCATTGTCCTTCTTTTATCTGTAATCCTTTGCATTCACTCCATATCAGGACACGGTCTTATAGGCTGCAGCCAAGGCACGCACTGCAATCTGGTTTTGGGCAGCAAGTGGTCATTCCTGTTTGGCATTATCCCGGTAAGCGCTCTTTCAACCGGTGCCTGGACAGCATTCCTTATCTGTCTGCTGCTCCATGACAAAAGTGATTCAGATGCTGACCTGCAACGTTTTCTAAGCCACATACTGATCCTACTTTCAGGTACCGTTACAGGCTGTGCCGCATGGTTCATCTGGCTGCAGAGCCACATGATAAAGGCTTTCTGTCCCTACTGCATGACAGCCCACATACTTGGCATAATAATATCGGTATTGACAATAACCTGGTGCATCAGGCAAAAACCGGGACGCACCATACTGAGCATCGGCCTTGGACTGACAATTGCCGTTGTGCTGGCCGTTGTTCAGTTTTACACCACCCCGCTCACGCTTGCCGAGCGCGGATTCACTGAGGAGCCGCTGCCTGAAATCGACCCGTACGAACTGCCTGTAACAGGTAATCCCGATGCACCCCATGTGATAACACTGCTCTTTGACTGGCAGTGCTCCCATTGCCGCCAGATTCACAATATGCTACCAAGTGTGGTTGATGAAACGGGCGGTCAGGTGGCGTTCATATGCTGCCCCATCTCTTTGAGCCGCGAGTGCAACCCGCTCGTATCACAAGGTGTTGATTCTTTCAGGGGGTCATGCAAACTGCTCCACATAGGACTTGCCCTGTGGCGCACAGACCCAATTGCATTCTCACGCTACGACGAGTGGTATTGGGGTGACCCAGACAGAGGCTGGAGCCCGCCAAGCGTTGATGATGCTACAGCACACGCAGCAGAACTTATCGGGGCTGACAAACTGGAATCAGCCATGAATGATCCGTGGATAGACGCCTACCTGAACACGGTCCTGCAACTTTTCAGCCGCACGTCAACAGGCGGACGCTCCGCTGTTCCGCGCTTCATTTACAGAAACAACTGGCTGGTACCTGAGGCCGATGACACCCCCGGACTTACATCGCTTATAAAAGCACTGACTGATTAAAATCCCAGAACCCTGGCAACCTCATCACCCTTGCTGATACGGCCGTTTACGACACTGACTACAGTAACGGTCGCACTGATGCAGAGTTTCATATCTGATTTACGGTAGATATCCTGCTCAAATATGAAACGTGCACCCTCGCGGTGAAGGTTAAGACATGAAACAAACACCTCTTGCCCGTGAAGAGGTGTTTTGTATTTGATGTTTATCTCCGAAAGCATCACGTCAATGCCCTCGTTATGCCACTGCTGGAATGACTGGCCACGGCTCTGCAGCCATTTGTGGCGGGTATATTCCAAATAGTGCTGATAGTTGGCGTTATTGACTACACCCTGCAGATCACATTCGTAATCACGGGTTTCAAGTTCGGTAGTAAACAGATATTCTTTCATAGCACCACAAAGGTAGTGCTTTTGAGGAGATTATTTACCTATATGCTTGAGAATAAGATCTACGGCTTCTTCCTCGGTCTTGTCCTCCATAGAGATCACCAGGTCGTAGTTGCGAGTATTATAACGGCTTGCACCGGTATGGCGCACTGCGTAGTCCTCACACAGCTTGTCAACCTCCTTAATGAATTTCTCAGCTTCATCCCTGGAGGCGATACCCTTCTTTTTCATTACTCTCTCCACACGACACTCCATAGGAGACTGGATCCATACGTTAAGATGATTGGGATGGTCCTTGAATGTAACAAAGCTGCAGCGTCCGGCCACCACGCATGATTCGGCATCGACAATACCTTTTAATATCTCCTGCTCGGTTCTGAACTTCTCATCCGTATCATTTTTCTCCTTGACAGGATAGTTCGGCAGGTTATCATAAATGGAGACTGCGAAACCGCCGTCCAGCTCAACGATCTTTTTCAGATCCGGCCACCATGTACGTTTCTTTTCCTTAAGATGCTCTATTTTATCAGCGTTCACGCCTTCCCTGTCCTCAAGTGACTGTAAATGAGCCTTATCATAGTAAGGCACACCTAACTTTTCGGCCAGCTTTTTTGCCACAGTCTTTCCACCCGAACCCAACTCACGATTAATGGTAATAACGTACTTGTTTGACAAATCCATAAAATAAGTATTTAGAGTTCTCCAAATATATGCAACAATTTCACATTTATCAACATTTCACGTAAGAAATAATGCTCCAGGCCCTATTTTTATTGTCACTCCACTCCGTTTTTGCTCCAAAATTGTTGAAAACTTATATATAAAAACTCATACCATGCCCGTATAATATAGGTACCTTTGGTTTCCAGAATTAAGATTAGCATAACTATGCAGCCTTATCTGGAAAAGACCTTTCTAAAGTCCGCAGCAGAATATAAAGGGACTCATATCTACAAGTTGGACGGAGGCAGTTTCGCCAACAGTTATTACATCATCAGCAATCCCGGCACCAGACATCTGCTTGCCTCGCCCGAGGTAATAGGATATGATTCATATCTGGCCATGTGCGGTGCTACCAGTGACATGCTGGGCTGGCTCAAGCAACAGAACATGACAGGTGACAGCGCCGATATCATGACCATTCTGCGCGGCGGCCTGAACTACCCGCTTGAGGAGTGCTGCTACCGCAACGGGATACGTATCAACAACATGGATTTCATATCATGTGAGCGCGTTATCCGCAACAACCAGATTACAGGTCTCGATATCCGCTACACCAAGTTGAGCGCGCCTAAGGACATAACACTTATGATAGGCGACATAATTGCATCGGGCGAGACTCTGGCCCGATGCATACGTTATATCATCGCTGAGTTCAAACGCCTTGGAGGCAGCATACGCCGCATGATATTCTTTACCATAGGCGGAACACGTGCCATAGAACTGTTTGAGGAACTCACGCCCGAGTTCCGTTTCCACTGGCCTGAGTTTGAGGGTATCACCTGTATTTTCTATGAGGGCATATTCTCAGCATACAAGGACAAGGGAGTAACCGGCATCAGTTGGCCTCAGATAGACTTTTTCTGGAAAGACGGTGTAATCTCACCGGAGTTCCGCCGCTATGTTCTGGCCGATGACGATGCGCTTTTTGAAAAATGCGTAATATATGACGGAGGCGCCCGCCGCTATGAGATACCTGACCATTACAAGGAGGTTACCGAATATTGGACCAACATAAAGGATGCGGCCGATAATTTCACGTTCAAGGATTTCCTTGATGAGAAACTGGGCTATCCTACCCCCATCAGCCATGAAAAATGGCTGGAACTGAACCACTATCAGAAACTGGACAAAAAAGCCATGGCAGACCTATATATTTTTGAAAGGGAATTTGCCAGCAGGTCTGAGGACCTGTCAATACGCCAGATTGCAGACCGCCGTCTTAAAGAGTTCAGCCAGGCTTTGAAAGAGTACATTAAATAACATCCAACTATAAATTAAAATATGGCTAATAACGGAAACGATGTGGATTTCACATCAGGAAGAGTGACCAAAGAGGGACGCAAGAGCAACCTCAGTATGTTCATGGTAATGCTGGGATTCACTTTCTTCTCAGCAAGTATGTGGGCCGGCCAGAATCTGGCTAAGGGCCTTGACTTTGCAGGATTCATTGGAGCAATAATCCTGGGCGGTATCATTTTGGGTGCATATACCGGCACACTCGGTTTTATAGGCGCAGAGACAGGACTTACCCTTGATATGCTGGCACATCGCAGTTTCGGACGTAAAGGCAGTTGGCTGCCCAGTGCAATGATCAGTTTCACACAGATGGGTTGGTTCGGCGTAGGCTTGGCCATGTTCGCCATTCCCGTGGCCCAGGAACTTATGGGACTTGAAGTAACACCTGACCATATGCCTTTCTGGGGATATTTCATGGTTGTGGTAGCAGGCATCCTGATGACCGCCAGTGCATATTTCGGCATAAAGAGCCTTACCATAATCAGTTATATTGCAGTTCCTCTGGTAGGCGTACTGGGTACCATTGCCATGATTATGGCTGTACATCGCGGTGACACCACACTGATCCAGCAGTTTGCGGCAACAAATGACGGTTCGCTTACAATAATTGCCGGAGCCGGTCTGGTTATAGGCAGTTTCGTATCAGGCGGTACGGCAACCCCCAACTTTGCACGTTTCTCCAAGAACGGCAAGATAGGTTTCTGGGTAACCGTTGTGGCTTTCTTCCTGGGCAACTCACTGATGTTCTTCTTTGGTGCCGTATCAAGCATCTACGTAGGCGGCAATGATATCTTTGAGGTTATGCTCAACCTGAACCTGTTCTGGTTTGCAGTAATCGTGCTGGGATTCAACATCTGGACCACCAATGACAACGCTCTCTATTCATCAGGTCTTGGTCTTTCAAACATATTCGGATTCTCCAAGAAGAGCATGGTTATCGTGGGCGGTATCATCGGAACAGTATCTGCAGTATGGCTTTACTGGAATTTCTGCGGCTGGCTGAACGTACTGAACTGCACCCTGCCTCCAATAGGTGCAATCCTGATTATCAGTTACTTCATGAACCGCAAGGATTACCAGTCTGACAGTGTTGAAATCAAGACTGTAAACTGGGCGTCAGTTATAGGAGTTGTACTTGGAGCCGTTGTGGCCAACCTGCTGCATTGGGGCATTGCTTCAATCAACGGTATGGTAGTAGCCTCCGCCTGCTATATTATCGGCACCAAGCGCCGTTAGTTTTATTGTTCCAAGAAACTTTTTTGGGTATCAGTATCTGAAACTACGCGCTTCGTACACAATAGGGACGGTTCCTTCTGTGTCATTTGATAAAAAATCAAAATATTCAGAAAATAAATTCTGAATTACACAGAAGGAACCGTCCCTATTGTGTATTTTTGCGCCGTGAATGAAAGGGGGTGCCCAATAAGGGGCTGAGATTATACCCTATGAACCTGATCCGGTTAGTGCCGGCGGAGGGATTGGATTTCAAATCTTAACGGTGTACCCCTTTTTCATTATGGTTTAACTCATAAAACTATATGAAAAAGGTATTTTTTTTGTCCTTAACTTTGCTTGCAGGCCTTACAGTCAAGGCCAGTGTTGAAAATTATTCAGATGCGGACTCCCTGCGTCTGGAGCAGTTGAATGAGGTCGTCATTGACGGTGTGCGCGCCCATGAAAACGAACCGTTTGCAGCCACCAACATCAGCCGCAGTGAACTTGACAACTACTCCAAAAACGGTCGCGAACTGCCGTTCCTGTTTTCAAAAACTCCCGGCGTGATATCATGGAGTGACAACGGAACCGGAATAGGAACCACATACATGCGTATTCGCGGTGCGGCCGATTCACGTATAAACGTTACTCTTGACGGCGTAGCACTCAACTCACCTGAGGACCAGTGCGTATTCTGGGCCAACATGAACAGTTACGCCTCACTGCTGGGCAGCGCACAGGTTCAGCGCGGTCTGGGAACATCGACCGTAGGTGACGGCGCATTCGGCGGTTCAGTGGTGCTCACCAGCAAACTGCCCAACCCCAACAAAAGCGCTGAACTCACAGCATCATACGGCTCTTTCAATACCCTGCGACTGGGTGGTTCATTCTCAACAGGCACAATACTGAACAGCATCATCCTGGACGGTGCTTTCCACATGACACAGACTGACGGTTTCATGCACGGAACCAAAGGCAAGGCCGGCAGTTACTACGCAGGTCTGCTCTGGACACCCGGCAACAACATCATGATACGCTACCGCAACATAGGCAACTTTGAGAACACCGGCCAGGCCTGGAACGGAACAACCGCCGGAAATGATGACTCCAGCCTTATGGACGGCATGTACCTGGGCAATACCGGCATAAAAGAGTATAATGATATGTACAATGCCGGCCTTGGCCAGTTCAACAGCCTTTACGAGTACCTTGACTATGATGCCGAGAACTGGGTATTTGTTCAGGACGCCGACGGCAATTACGTAACCCACCGTTATCAGATGAAAGACGGTTCATACTGGGACCGTACTACTGACAATTTCTGGCAGGACCACAACATTCTCTCTTTTGCGTGGAATGTGAATGACGCGTTCTCAACATCACTCACCGCCCACTACACCTACGGCTATGGTTACTATGAGGAGTTCAGATACAAGAACAAGGTAAGCAAATACGGACTCTCCAACTCACTTAATACTGACGATGAACCGGTCTGGACTGACGGACAGTCAACAGTCAAAAAGACTGATTTTGTACGCAAGAAAGGCCTGGAGCAGCACACCTACGGGGTAATATGGAACAATGCCTACACTCTGAACCGTCTGGACCTGCGCAGCGGTATATCATTCCAGCAGTTCAAAGGCAACCACTTTGGACGTCTCACTTACGTAAAGGATGATGCATTGAGCAATTTCGTGACTGCAAACGGTAAAGACAATTACTATGATTCTGATGCCACCAAGAATGACCTCAGTGTATATCTCAAGGCCGGATACGATATCGTGAGCAACCTGCATGCCTTTGCCGATGTACAGTACCGCCACGTGGGATACAGCACTGACGGTTACAATGACCGCTACTATGTCAACGCTGACGGAACCTGCTCAAGACACAACCTTGACATTAACAAAAAATACAATTTCATAAACGCCAAGGCCGGATTCACCTGGAGTTCAGGCGGTCACCGTCTGCACGCTCTTGTAGCCAACGCAGGCCGTGAGCCCGAACGCAACAACTTTACTGACAACGGTACCTACCCTGCCCCCGAACCGGAGCATATGATTGACTATGAGGCAGGTTACAGTTTCCAAGGCAGCAATTGGAATGCCGGAGTAAATTTCTACTACATGGACTACAAGGACCAGTTCGTTCAGACCGGCATGAAGAGTGACATAGGTGAAAACCTGACCACAAATATCAAGAGTTCATATCGCAAAGGTGTTGAACTGACCGCTGCAGTATCGCCGCTCAAATGGTTGGAGTTTGAAGGTAACGCCGCCATCAGTGAAAACTGCCTGAATGACTTTGATGAGGTGGTTGAGGACTGGCGTGACAAGTTCAGCATTGATGACCCCAAAAGAGAGCAGGCCATGCAGGACTACCACATTGACGGCAACGGTGACAAACTGCGTACCATACCTCACAAAGGCAAGACCACACTGGCATATTCTCCATCGGTCATACTGAACGGATTCGTTAACATCAAGTTAGGCAACTTCAAGGCAACATGGCATACAGGTTATGTCAGCCGCCAGTATCTGGACAACACCGCAAACAATGACCGTTCACTCCCGGCCTACTCTCTCTCCGATCTCTCGTTCTCATACACTGTCCCCATGAAAAAAGCATTCAACAGCATTACAATCGGTGCAGACTTCAGTAACGTTCTCAACGCCCGCGTAGCCACAAGCGGCTGGGTTTATTCGGCAATCGACGAAAAAGACGGATTTACTCCTGAGAACCGCTACTACCAGATTGGTTTCATTCCCGCTGCACCATTCTCTGCCCTGGGACACATAACACTTAAATTCTAAACAGCAATGTTATCCGATATCTGGTCATATATAGCCGGACAGTTTACCGGCATGGATTTCTGGAGCATAATCCAGACCGCAGGACTCATACTCAGTTTCATCTATCTGTGGCTTGAGTTTCATCAGAAACCCCTTATGTGGGTAATAAGCGCCATGTGCTCAATGATCTATGCCAGCGTATATTTTCACGGCAAGATATATGCCGATATGGGATTCAGTTGCTTCAATATCTGCATGTGCGT
Source organism: Bacteroidaceae bacterium (assembly GCA_017551925.1). Taxonomy (GTDB): domain Bacteria; phylum Bacteroidota; class Bacteroidia; order Bacteroidales; family Bacteroidaceae; genus Colenecus. Next base: position 14,684 of record JAFZKA010000088.1, read on the forward strand.
TTACGGTTTTATAAAATGGCTCCATGGTGACCGTAAACGCGCATCGCACGATATCACCTACCGCCATTTCCGCGCCGCCGAGTTTGCTGCAGTGCTTGGAGTATCGGCAGCAATCTGGGCCGCCATATTCTGCATACTCAGGTTCCTTACTGATTCACCCGTTCCCGCACTTGATGCCCTCACCACCATGCTCAACATAGTTGGCACATGGGTATTGGCACAGAAAATCATTGAGGTATGGGGTATATGGTTCCTGGTAAACGCCATCTCCATATACATTTACTGCAAAAGAGGGCTGCACCTTACCACATTGCTGTTGTACGGATTCTATCTGGGTGCATCGGTCTATGGGTTCTTTAAATGGAAAAAACGCGGTACCTGCATAGCGTAAAATGTTTTTAATTATCTTCGCACCACAAATCCTAAACTGAAATGATATGAAAAAAGCATTATTCCTCCTTGTGGCATTAATGCCTCTGAGCCTCGCCGCTCAGGATGAAGAAGGCTGGTCACACAAAGGCCTGGCCGGTGTAAACCTATCTCAGACTTCATTCACCAACTGGAGTGAAGGTGGTGAGAACACCGTTGCGTACAACATCTATCTGAACGGTTCTCTCAACTATCAGAAAGACAAACTCTCATGGACCAATGACCTCAATGTCAACTACGGTCAGAACTACACCGATATGACAGATTGGCGCAAGAATATTGATAATCTGAACTTTGCCTCAAAACTGGGCCATCAGATCAATGAAAAGTTCTACTATGCAGCCCTGCTTGATTTCAAGTCACAGATGTTTGACGGTTACAAATACTATGATAATGATAAGGTTCTCACATCAAAGTTCCTCACACCTTCATACCTCAACGTCTCTGTCGGTATTGACTACAAGCCCAACAGCAATCTGGCAATCTATTATTCACCGGTTGCAGGCAAGTTGACCATGGTTACTGACACCCTTTTGTCAGAGGCCTACGGTATTGATGCAGGCAAGTTCGTCAAGCCGCAGTTGGGTTCAATATTCAAAGTCAACGCAAACTACTCTTTCTTTGAGGATAGGCTCACGGTTAAGTCAGTACTCGACCTCTTTACCGCCTATGATGATTCTTTCGGTATGATTGATGTCAACTGGGACGTACTTATCGGTTACAACCTGACAAAGTTGCTCACCCTGACATTCCAGTCAACCCTCAAGTATGATGATGACATCAAGACATTTGATGCTGAAGGCAATCAGCACGGTGCCAAGGTCCAGTTCAAGGAGATTGTAGGCTTAGGCCTCAGTTATAAATTCTGATAATTAACAGAGCACGGTCATGTGGTTGGGATTCGCGTTGTTTTCAGCCCTGTTTCTAGGACTGTATGACGTATCTAAAAAGCAATCCCTAAAGGAGAATGCGGTAATTCCCGTCCTCTGGTTCAACACCCTGTTCTGCTCACTCTTAATGTTGCCGTTCACGCTCCTGTCATGGAAGACAGGCGTGCTGGACGGCAGCATTTTTTATGTTCCTACCGCCGGATGGGAACTGCACCGCCTGCTCATGCTCAAGGCGTTCATAGTGCTGGGCTCCTGGATATTCGGCTACTTTGGCATGAAACACCTGCCAATAACGCTGTTCGGGCCAATCAACGCAACCCGCCCAATCATTGTACTTTTAGGCGGTCTGCTGCTGTTTGGCGAGCGGCTCAACCTGTACCAGTGGATAGGTGTTATCATAGCCGTAATATCATTCTACCTGCTCAGTCTGAGCGGCAAGAAAGAGGGCATCAGTTTTGCCCACAACAAATGGGTGTTCTGCGTCATCATGGCTACCCTGCTGGGAGCCGTCAGCGCCCTGTTTGACAAATATCTGCTGGGGCGTTTCAACAACATGTTCGTACAGGCATGGAGCAATTTCTACCAACTGGCCCTGATGACAGTTATCCTGTTTGCCATGTGGTGGCCCACCCGCAAGCACACCACCCCGTTCCAATGGAAATGGAGCATAGTCTTTATTGCCGTATTCCTTACCCTGGCTGATTACGCCTACTTTGTATCCCTGGCCCAGAGCGCCTCAATGGTGTCAATCGTCTCCATGATTCGCCGCTCCAGCGTAATAGTATCATTCCTCTGCGGCGCACTGCTCTTCCATGAAAAGAACCTGCGAAGCAAAGTCATTGACCTCATCCTTGTACTCCTGGGCCTCTTCTTCCTCCTCATCGGCTCTCTGCAGTAATCTCTCTGCAAATAGAATCTGCTACTCACTTTATACTTTTTTCATCTGTTTCTTTGATATTTTTTGTAATTCAATGAAATAATAGGTAACTTGCAAACCAATTGAAAGACATATTTGTAATATTATGAAAATTGAAACTATTCAACAGTACAAATCAACGTTTGATTCAATATCAAAGACCGTGAAAGACGATGACGGACAAGACGTTGAAGTGTGGTACGCACGCGAGTTACAGAAAGTATTAGGTTATTCCCGTTGGGAGAATTTTGCTGAAGCCATTGGCCGAGCAATAGAATCCTGTAAAACATTAAGAATCAATGTGGATGACCATTTTCGTGAGGTCACGAAAATGGTCGGTTTGGGAAGTGGTTCGCAAAGACCTATACAGGATTTCATGCTAACCCGTTATGCCTGCTATCTAATTGCGCAAAACGGAGATCCCAAGAAAGAAGAAATTGCTTTTGCTCAGAGTTATTTTGCTATCCAAACCCGCAAAGTTGAACTCATAGAAGAACGTTTGAGCGAAATAGCTCGTCTCAACACCCGGGAACGTCTGCGCAATTCCGAAAAACAACTAAGCAAAAACATCTTTGAGCGTGGAGTTGATGACCGTGGATTTGGCCGTATTCGTTCCAAAGGTGACCAAGCCCTATTTGGAGGTTTAACAACTGAGCAAATGAAAGAACGGCTGGGAATCAAAAGCGGAGCTTTAGCAGACCATCTGCCAACCTTGACTATTGCTGCAAAGAACCTGGCAACCGAAATGACCAACTACAATGTGGAACAAAAAGATCTCTATGGCGAAACGGATATAACCTCAGAACATGTCCATAACAACCGAAGTGTTCGTAACATGTTAGGCCAACGTGGAATTAAGCCAGAGGAACTCCCGCCTGCTGAAGACATAAAAAAAGTGGAGCGTCGCGTAGCTAAAGATGAGAAGCAATTACAGAAGGATGCTCAAAAACTGCCCAAAGCATAACGTATTAACAAACCACCGCCGGAGCACCTCATAATAGTACAAGTGGGAAATGTCTCCAATTGTACTTGTGTTAATATTTTATTGAAATAAGTGAATAATAATTAATTATTTTATTAACTTTGCGCAACTTTAGTCAGAGATGCGCAATAGTCTTATCCATATTATGTTTTCTGATGCACTCCTTTATAATTTAGGGGGGGGTAATAAAGAATTATTAGTCAATACTTTACATAGACTACACGTGAATTCTCTTTTGAGTTCACGTGTTTTTTGTGTCTTTACCCCACCCTGCCCTGACCTGATTCAAACTTCAACTCAATAACATATTTATACAAAAGATGAAAAAGAAAAAACAGTATGTAAGCCCCACGACCGATGTTGTGGAGGCCAAGACAGAACAGATTCTGTGTATGAGTTCTGTAGGAATTATCAGCATTCTGGGTGGTAATGAATCAGCTATCTCCAACCCGTTTGAAGGTTTGGAGGAAGTTTTGTGGTAACCTTTAAACATTTTGAAGACAATGAAAAAGATTAATATTCTATTGGCAACCCTTGCAATGCTGGTAGCCACCGTTTCATGTAACAATGACGACAAACTTTTCAATGAACATTCATCTGCTGACGGAGGCCTAAAAGTGGATATAACCGTAGCAGACTTACAACCCAGCACAAAAGCCATCAAGACCGGATGGGCAAATGGTGATATCATCAATGTATATCTTGATGATGCCGCATCCAATTATGTGCCAGACTTCACCCTTACCTTCAATGGTACCAATTGGATTGCATCAGAAATCAGTGACGCTGTTAAAAACCGTCTTAAAGCAAACAACGGAAAACTCAGCGGATTCTGGGAAGGCAGCAACTCCTGCATGACTGATGCAAGTTGGTCAAAAAATGGTGGTTATATTGATTTCCCCGGATACGGCAGTGCAACCGGACACAAAGGATATATAGTTGCTGATTTCCAGGAAATCCCTTACACCATTTCTGAAGGAATCTTATCAGCAAATATTAGCAGTTGGCGTTTCCGTAGTGACCTTCAGATTGTTGTATCTGGCATATCATTTGAAGATGGCAGATATACACTATGTTCTGACGGCCTTGATAATTTGAGTAGCATAGGTGTTCATACGTACACGGTTGAACATCAGTGCTATGTGAGTTATTATGGTACCGGATATGAAAACGGCCGTGTAGCAGGTATCGCTAATGCAGACGGTGTGGCCTTTGTAGGTGGCTTGAGTACATCTTACTCACCAGGAGAAAGTTTTAAGGTTTATCTGATTGATAACGTAACAGGCGTTACTTACAGTTTCACAAAAGTGTTTACAGATTATCTCGGAAGTGACAATTCCAAGGTTATCGCTATCAAAATCCCATTCAACAAGTTTGCTGTAGATCTAACTAAGACTCATTACTTCTCCGTAAGCGACACTAAAAAGATCATATTTGCAAAGGGTAATCTGCAGTATCAAGCCAGTACAAACACTTGGCGTTTTGCTGAGCATCAGTGGGACTATATTGGTGAAGACAATGCGAATGTTGCAAGCGACTATGAAGGATGGATTGACATATATGGCTGGGGCACTAGCGGCTATAATCATGGAGCAGTATGCTATCAACCTTGGAGTACATCGACTACATGGACTGATTATAAAGCATATAATGATCAAAGTAAAAATCTTTATGATGGTGATGGTACCGCTGATTGGGGCTACAATGCTATCAGCAATGGAGGCAATGCTGAAAACTCAGGCTGGCGCTGTCTAACACAAGATGAATGGAAATGGATTTATGGAGACGGTAATAGCCCTGTACCTGGTACAGACTGTCGTACATCTGCAACAGTGAGTAACGTTGCAAACGCTCGCTTTGCCAGGGCTAAACTGTTTGATGCCACTTATGGCGTTATCCTTTTCCCTGATAACTATGTACATCCCGATGGCGTGACAAATCCCACAGGTGTAAATCAAAAAGGTCAATATTATTGGGATATAAATAAATACTCTGAAGCAGACTGGGCTAAGATGGAAGCTGCCGGTGCCGTATTCTTTCCTTGTGGAGGTACAAGAAATGATCAAACAAGCGTATATGAAAAGGAGAACAGTATGGGTGCTTATTGGACATCAAGTAGAAATGCCGATTCAGAAACTTCTTTTAACTTGGCCCGTTATTTCTGCGTAACCCGATGGGTAGTCGGTCTATCTGGAAATAACAGACAAATTGGATGCAGCGTCCGCTTGGCACTTGACATTAAATAAAACCAATCATAATACTCACAGAGGGTGACCACACGGCCACCCTCTGTTGTTTTCCCTCCGGTCCGTCATCGGCACCGGAGGGATTGCTGTTATTTCTTTGTCAGCCACTTCCATATTGTAAGCACATAAATAGTGTTAAATACACTTTTTTAAAAGTGATTTTTAGTATTTATTTCACTTTTCCAAAAGTGTTTTGTATATTTGTGCCGTAAACACTAATTAAAACTGAAATGGAACTGTCTGATATTAGGCCTATAGCAGATTTCTACCACAGCAAGCTTGCTCAAGTAACGCTTGATTTCAAGCGGTATCTATATCCTCAGATAAACTGGGATGCACGTGTTATTGGAATTAAAGGTGAAAGAGGCGTGGGTAAAACCACTATGCTGCTCCAGAGAATAAAAGAGAAGTATGTCAATACTGACGATACTTTCTATCTGTCACTGGACCATTATTGGTTTAAGACCCATACTCTGCAGGACCTTGTTACATTCCTGCATAATCACGGAATAACAGAACTGTACATAGATGAGGTCCATAAGTACCAGGACTGGAGTTCCATACTGAAAAACCTTATTGACCAATATGCGGATTTGCGTATAGTATATACCGGATCTTCATTACTGGAGATAGATAATTCAAAGGTGGATATGTCCCGCAGGCAGACTCCCTACACACTGAAAGGGATGTCTTTCAGGGAATATCTGGAGTATGAGGGTATATTGAAAATGGAGGCCGTTCCGTTAGAGGCTCTGCTTTCCAACCATACCACCATAGCCCTGAACATTATCACCAAGACCAAGGTTCTCAGGGAATTCAACAAGTATCTGGAGCACGGTGTTTATCCCTTCTACAAGGAGGCTGGTGCTGATTTTCTTGTTCGGTTGAAAGAAGTGGTTAACACCGTAATAGAAAGCGATTTACCGGCAGTGGAGAAAATCACCTATGAGACTATAGAAAAGTGCAAGAAGCTGTTTATGATTATTGCCGAGAACTTTCCGCTGCAACCCAATATTGAACAGCTGGCTGCATCACTCTCAACCACCAGAGATACCCTGCTCAGCATACTGTATAAACTGGACAAAGCCCAGGTGCTTGAACTGCTAACAGTTGAACTTAAGAGTTACAAGAAACTGGTGAAACCGGCCAAGATTTATCTTGGAAATACAAATCTTATGTATGCGTTTACACCAAAGATTGATGTAGGCACACTCCGTGAGACTTTCTTTATTGATCAACTGTCTTCTATAAGCAAAGTACAGATGCCGGCAAAGGGTGATTTCCTTGTGGGCGGCAAGGATCTGTTTGAGATAGGCGGAAGCGGCAAGGATTTCGAGCAGATAGCAAACATTGCAGACAGTTACATAGCAGCCGATGAAATTGAAACCGGCTACGGTGCCAAGATTCCACTCTGGATGTTTGGATTATTATACTGAGCAGGCGCTTGGAAAAAATCATGTGTTAATAAATATTTGGCGCTGGTAAATTTTTATTAAATCATTTTTATTACTTTTGCGCAACTTTAGTCAGAAATGCGCAATAGTCTTATCCATATCATGTTTTCTGATGCGCTCCTTTATAATTTAGGGGGGGGTAACAAAGAATTATCAATCAACGTATTACATAAACTGCACGTGGATTCTCTTTTGAGTTCACGTGTTTTTTGTGTCTTTACCCCACCCTGTCCTGACCTGATTCAAACTTTAACTCAATAACATATTTATACAAAAGATGAAAAAGAAAAAACAGTATGTAAGCCCCACAACCGATGTTGTGGAGGCCAAGACAGAACAGATTCTGTGTATGAGTTCCCTTGACATGATTGTGTCAACCCTAGAAATAGGAAGTCCCTTCAGCGGTAACATTGAAGTAGAATGGTAACTTTAAAAATGACTACGATTATGAAAAAGATATTTGCAATTCTTATGGCTGTCATTGCCATTACAGTTGTTTCTTGCTCACAAGAAGATTTGAACAATCTCGTAACAGTAGATCCTGAAGAGAATGATTCTGAGACAATAAAGATAAACATCACATTCCCTGGTGATACCAAAGCTGCCAAGACCGCATGGGTAGCCGGCGATAAGCTAAATATCTGGTTCCATGAAAAAAAGGACTTTGTTAAAGCAAGCGTCAACCATGATTGTCCGGATTTGGTTATCACTTATGACGGCACAAAATGGACTGCCGGAGCTCTGCGTGAAGGTGTAACACTATACGACACAGGTGATAACATGACTCTGTTATATGAAGGTCATAATGATCTTTCTGCACGCACTTTATATCAATGGTATAGCAATCTTGCATGGTTCAGATATCACTCAAATATCATAAATGATAATAGCGTGTATTGCAATGGTTTGACGTTCTATGCCAGATGTGTTAATTATGAGTTTTCCAGTAACACACTGACTGCTACGGTTAGTAATTGGATATATGACACTCGCTTCAAGGTGCTTATAAAGAATGACAATGGTGAAATGACGTATGCAGCAAATAACTATTATCTCCAAGTACAGAACACTACCACCAATGAACCAGCCTACGCAAAAGGTGGCATTGTTGTCGGTCATAATGGTCAGTTTGTTACCATTGAATGTGGAAGCGCCAATTCTGATCAAAAATCAGGAGGTTTCCAGGAGGCAGATGGTATAGCATTCTATTATATGGGATTCGTTGCAGACGATGCTGATGTAACATTTACATTAAAAGACGTAACCGGTAATGTTGTTAAAACTTACTCTGTAAAAGGTAAGACTATAATTGGAAATCAGGACGATCGTTGTGTTGGTGTAGCTCTCAAATACTCCAGTTTCAAAGAGGTTCCTTATTTCTCTGTAAGCGCTACAAAGAAAGTTGTATTCTCACCAGGTAACTTGCAGTATCAGGCCAGCACAAACACTTGGCGTTTTGCTGAGCATCAGTATGACTATATAGGCGCAGACAATTCTAATATTGCAAGCGACTACACAGGATGGATTGACCTGTTTGGTTGGGGCACCAGCGGCTACAACGACGGAAAGAATTGCTATCAGCCTTGGAGTACATCTACAACACCTTCTGATTATAACGCATTAAACGATGGGGGTGCAGATCTTTATAGCGGCAATGGTAGAGCAAACTGGGGTTACAATAAAATTAGTAATGGAGGAAACAAAGAAAATTCCGGCTGGCGTACGCTCACTGATGCCGAGTGGAATTATTTGCTATTTACACGTGCCGCTGCCACAATAGGAGGGGTTGAAAATGTCCGCTTTGCCAAGTCCAGGCTGCATTATGAAAACGCACGTAGAGGTGTAATCCTGTTCCCCGATAACTTCGTATATCCTGAAGGCGTTAAAGAACTGGATATTGCATATGTGAATAGTCCCTCTTGTGGCTTGCATAAAAATAACTATTCTTATGAAGAATGGGCTAAAATGGAGGCTGCCGGTGCCATTTTCCTACCTATTACAATGGATAGAAATAATACAACGGTCAGCACTTCATACGATGGAGATACTTGGGGATCTTATTGGACGTCAAAAAATTATAATGCTACAAATGCATTTTATTTATATTTCATCAATGGTTCTCTAGAAGTAAGAACAGCTCAAAAGCATAAAGGCTTTGCTGTCCGCCTAGTACGTGATCTTTAATCAATAAAAGTGCAATTGGGGACTGTCCCCAATTGCACTTTTTGCAGCAATCCCTCCGGCCCTCAAACAGAACCGGAGGGATTGCTGTTTCAAAAGCAACAATTCGTGTAAATTCGTGTAATTTGTGGTCATGTCTCACGCACCGGATGGAATTTTCTGCGTTTTCCGCGCGTTCTGCGAGAAATATATATCACGCACCGGATGGATTTTTCTGTGTTTTCCGTGTTTTCTGTGTGACATTGTAATTATAACTTATTTTATAATAGCGTTGCAGAGTTTTTTCGTAATTTCGCGCAGTTTAAGCGGACCAGTTTCTGACCGCACGGCAAACAAGCAGATAATAACAAACAAAATAATTGATTTTCAGTATGATTAAAGACATTTTTGAAAGAATCAAGGAGACACCGGGTCCTCTCGGTCAGTATCAGGGAATTGGTGACGGTTACTTTATGTTCCCGCGCCTGGTAGGTGAAATCGGCCCCGAAATGGAGTTCAACGGCAAGCCCGTTCTGAACTGGAGCCTCAACAACTACCTGGGCTTGGCCAACCATCCTGAGGTAAGAAAGGCCGATGCCGAGGCTGCCGCCAAGTTCGGTCTGGGTGCACCTATGGGTGCCCGCATGATGTCAGGTAATACTGATTATCACATCAAGTTTGAGAATGATTTCTCAGAGTTTGTTGGCAAGAAGGCAGGTCTCTGCCTCAACTTCGGTTATCAGGGCATGATCTCAATCATTGACGTTCTGACCAGCCGTAAGGACGTTATCGTTTATGATTCTGAGAGCCACGCATGCATACTTGACGGTATGCGTCTGAGCCTTGCCAAGCGCTTTGCTTTCCAGCACAACAACATGGAGAGCCTTGAAAAGCAGTTGAACCACGCCTGCAAGCTGGCTGATGAGCAGGGCGGTGGCGTTCTGGTAATCACTGAGGGCGTATTCGGTATGGCCGGTGACCTGGGTCATCTTGCTGACATTGTTGAGTTCAAAAAGAAATATCCGTTCCGCATACTGATTGATGATGCACACGGCTTTGGCACAATGGGTGCACACGGTCGCGGTACTGCTGAACATTACGGCGTAATTGACCAGATTGATGTAATATTCGACGCATTCGCCAAGAGTATGGCATCAATCGGCGGTGTAGTAAGTTCAGAGCCTGAAATCATTGACCACCTCAAGTGCAACATGCGTTCACAAATCTACGCCAAGTCACTGCCGCTGCCACTGGTTATCGGTAACCAGAAGCGTCTTGACCTGATCAAGGCTCACCCCGAGTACCGCGAGCATCTGTGGGAGGTAGTAAACGCTCTGCAGGGCGGACTCAAGGCCGAGGGCTTCAACATCGGCGTAACAGAGTCACCTGTAACACCCGTATTCTTTGAGGGTGGCGTGAATGAGGGCACAAACGTTGTTGTTGACCTGCGTGAGAACTACGGAATTTTCTGCTCAATCGTTACATATCCCGTTATCCCCAAGGGCCAGTTGATGCTGCGTATCATTCCTACCGCATCACACACTCTGGATCATGTTAAGCGTACCATTGAGGTCTTCAAGGATGTCCAGAAGAAACTCAAGGCCGGTTACTATGAGGGCCCCATCCAGGATATGAACGTATTTAAAAGAGCTCAGATAAAGAGATAATATATGAAGTATCAGCTTGTCTGCAAAAAGTGCGGCAAGGTTATCGGTGATTTTGCCGCCTGGTTCAGCCAGGACCAGTTGTGTGAGTGCGGAAGCAACCACGCAGAGGTAACCTACACTACTGATTACCGCCTGCTTGACGAACTCTGCAAGCCCGGTCAGGACGTAAAGAACCTCTACCACTATCTGCCTTTCCTGCCTATTGATGAGGCCGATGAGCAGATAACCTGCGGTGAGGGTGCAGTACCTATTGAGGAGTGGGAGTTCCTGAGCAAGTACGCAAAGGACAACTATGGAATAGACTGCAAGGTGATGGTTGCCCGCAATGACCTGAACGGCGGCAGCGGCACATTCAAGGATATAGCCGCATCACTGGCAGCAACGCTGTTCAAGAAACACGGAGTAAAGGAGTATTGCCTGGCATCGACAGGTAATGCCGCCACTGCATACGCCACCTATCTGGCCAAGGCCGGTGTCAAGTTTGACATATTCGCCCCGTGTGACATGTATCTTGAGTCACAGGAGGCCATACGTTCAGTAGGTCAGAATCTGGTTGTTTCAGAGGGCGGATACGGACAGGCAAAGGCCGAGGCTGCTGATTTCCACAAGAACAATAAGGTAATGATATCGGCCGGCAACATAGACCCCATTCGCGTAGAGGCCAAAAAGACTCTCGTATTTGAATGCATGCGCCAGTTAGGCCGTATTCCTGATGTATATATGCAGGCTGTTGCAGGCGGTACAAGCCCCATCGCTTTTGAAAAAGGAATGCGTGAGATTGCCGATGCCTACCCGCAGTACCGTATGCCGCGTATGCTGCTGGTTCAGCAGGACACATGTGACCCCATGGTTCAGGCTTGGGAGTGGGCAACAGACAACAATTTCCCGCAGGGCTGGAACAAGCATTTCCCAACTGTAATTCCCAGAACAAGCATATCAATTCTTACAGCCGGAACCCCCGGCATGTATCCGCTTGTAGGACCCATTGTCAGGAATAGCGGCGGATGTTTCCTTCGCGTTAAAGAAGAGGGTCTTGAGCGTTACGGCCGTATGGTCAAGGATAACCAGGGCATCTATATGGGTCCCGCATCGGTGGTATGCATAGCAGGTTTCTTCAAGGCACTTGAGGAGAAAAAACTCAAGAACGGTGACCTGATTCTGCTCAACACCGGCGAAGGCTGCGAACGTGCCCGCTGGTTCAAACAGGCAATAGACAACTGCAAATGAACAAGTTCAAGGATAAGGTAGTCTGGATAACCGGTTCTTCATCAGGTATTGGTGAGGCAACCGCATATGAGTTTGCCCGTGAGGGAGCCCGTCTGATACTTACAGCACTTGAGGCTGACCTGCTTGAAAAGGTTGCCGCACACTGTGAGGAGTTGGGTTCACCCAAGGCAATGCCCCTACCCTTTGACCTTTCACTCAAAGACCAGGTAGCTGAACTTGCAGAGAAAGCATGGTCGCTGTTTGGTCATATTGACGTGTTCTACAACAACGCCGGCATAAGCCAGCGTGGAACCACTTGTGAGACCGAGATGCGTGTCATCAATAAGGTGATGGATATAAACTGGTTTGCTCCCGTTATCATGACCAAGGTGATTCTGCCCAAGATGATTCAGAACGGCGGCGGACAACTGGTTGTCACCACCAGTATCAACGGCCGTTTCGGATTCCCGCTGCGTTGCGCCTACAGTTCATCCAAGCACGCCCTGTACGGATTCTTTGAGACCATTCAGGCCGAGTACTTCAAGGATAACATACGCGTAACTATTGTATGCCCGGGCCGCGTTCAGACGCGAATTTCATTCTATGCCCTTGAAAAAGACGGAAAACAGCACGCCAAGATGGATGCCGGACAGGCCGGAGGTTGCACCCCCGAGCAGGCCGCACACAAGATTGTCAGCGCTGTGTATAAGAAAAAACGTGAGGTTCTGGTGGGCCGAAAGGAGTTGCTGATGGTTTACATCAAACGTTTCTTCCCTGGACTGGCCGCCAAGATAGCACGCTCAATAGATCCAATGTAAACAAGTAATAAAAAAACACATAACCACTATGAAGAAAGAGATACAATTCAGTCTTGTTTACCGTGACATGTGGCAGTCATCAGGTAAGTATGTTCCCCGCAAGGACCAACTGGCCAAGATTGCACCGGTAATTATTGATATGGGCTGCTTTGACCGCGTTGAGACTAACGGCGGTGCAATGGAGCAGGTTAACCTTCTGTACGGCGAGAACCCCAACCAGGCAGTACGTACATTTACAAAGCCATTTAATGAAGTAGGCATCAAGACCCACATGCTTGACCGTGGTCTTAACGCATTGCGCATGAACCCCGTTCCTGCCGATGTACGTCAACTTATGTATAAGGTAAAGCACGCTCAGGGCGTTGACATAACACGTATATTCTGCGGTCTGAATGACCCGCGTAACATAATCCCCTCAATCAAGTGGGCAAAGGCAGCCGGCATGACCGCTCAGGCAACCATGTGTATCACCTACTCCAAGGTGCACAACGCCGAGTACTACATCAACCTGGCTGAGCAGCTCATAGAGGGCGGCGCACAGGAAATCTGCCTCAAGGATATGGCCGGCATAGGCCGTCCTGCAATGCTGGGCACAATTGTACGCGCCATCAAGGAGAAACATCCCGATATCATCATACAGTACCACGGCCACAACGGTCCCGGTTTCGCAGTTGCCTCAATGCTTGAGGTTGCCAAGGCCGGCGGTGACGTTCTGGACGTAGCCATGGAGCCCCTGTCATGGGGTAAGGTTCATCCTGATGTAATAACCATTCAGGCTATGCTTAA
>JAFZKA010000089.1 GCA_017551925.1 Bacteroidaceae bacterium
GGCCGATGAGGCTACCAGCGCACTGGACCCCATATCAAGCAAGACCGTTGAGGAACTGTTTGTGAAACTCAAGAAAGACTATACTATCATCATGGTTACGCATACGCAGCCTCAGGCACAGCGGATAGCAGACCATGTTGCATTCATATATCTGGGTGAGGTCAGTGAAACCGGCAGTGCCCAAAAGCTCTTTTCAAAGCCCTCAAATGAACTGACCCAAAAATATCTGACAGGTACATTCAGCTAATAGAATAATGGAACAACTCTCACATCTTAAGGAACTGGAGGCGGAGTCAATTTACATACTCCGTGAAGTAGCAGCTCAATTTGAAAGACCCTGTATCCTGTTTTCGGGAGGCAAGGATTCCATTGTATTGACCTATCTGGCCTACAAGGCATTCTATCCTGCAAAACTGCCTTTCCCGCTGGTGCATATAGATACCGGGCATAACTTTCCCGAGACTCTGACTTACAGGGATGCTCTTGTTGAGAAACTTGGTGCAGACCTTGTGGTGGGTTATGTGCAGGACTCTATAGATCAGGGAAAAGTGACAGAAGAGAAAGGATATAACGCATCAAGGAATAAACTCCAGACAGTGACCCTGCTTGACACTCTGGCCGAGCATAAGTTTGACTGCGCCTGCGGCGGTGCTCGCAGGGATGAGGAGAAGGCTCGCGCCAAGGAGAGGATATTCTCACACAGGGATGAGTTCGGCCAGTGGAATCCTAAGAACCAGAGGCCGGAACTATGGGATATATACAATGCCAAGAAGGATATGGGAGAGCATTTCCGTGCATTCCCAATCAGTAACTGGACAGAGATGGATGTTTGGCAGTATATCTATCAGGAGGGAATAGAACTGCCCAGTCTCTATTATACCCATAAGCGCCGCTGTTTCATGCGTGACGGACAGTGGTTGTCGGCCGATCCTCCATTCATACCCCGTCGTGACAGTGAGGTTGTCCAGGAACTTGAGGTGCGTTGCCGTACCATAGGCGATGTGACCTGCACCGGACTTACTCTGTCACATGCCCACAGGATTGAGGATATAATCACGGAGATTGCAGCCTCACGTATTACCGAGAGAGGCGGACGTGCCGATGACAAGCGTAGCGAGACGGCAATGGAGGACAGAAAGAAACAGGGTTACTTCTAAAAACTGGAACTGTTATGGACAACAAAGGATATCTGGATATGAAACTCCTGCGGTTCAGTACCGCCGGAAGTGTGGATGACGGAAAGAGTACTCTGATAGGCCGTCTTCTGTATGACTCCAAGTCTATTTTTGAGGATCAGATGGAGGAGGCCGAGAAGGCTTCTAAGAGCAGGGGTAATGAAGACCTGAACCTGGCCTTGCTTACAGACGGACTAAGGGCTGAGCGCGAGCAGGGCATAACAATTGATGTGGCATACCGTTATTTTGCCACACCCAAACGCAAGTTCATCATTGCCGATACTCCGGGACACATACAATATACCCGTAACATGGTCACCGGTGCCTCCACCACAGACCTGGCCATTATTCTGGTCGATGCCCGTCACGGTGTAATGGAGCAGACCGTAAGGCATTCATGGCTGGTGTCACTGCTTGGTATAAAAGAGATTGTAGTCTGCATCAACAAGATGGATCTGGTTGATTTCAGTGAGGAGGTCTTTGACAAGATCAAGGCTGAGTATCTGGCAATGGCGCAGTCTTTCTGCAAGGCTCACATATCATTCATACCCATCAGCGCCAAACTGGGTGACAATGTAGTGAATCCGTCGGCCAATATGCCCTGGTATGACGGCAAGGCACTGCTTGAATACCTTGAAACGGTAAAGATTGAACGCTCTGCCGATGAGGGATTCCGCATGTGCGTACAGTGGGTGGACCGTCCCATATCGCCCAAATGGCCTGATTTCAGGGGTTATGCCGGCAGGATATGTCAGGGAATAGTCAAGGTGGGTGACCGCATTATGGTGCAGCCCTCAGGGTTGTCATCGACCGTGACCGGAATAATGATAGGAGAGCAGTCACTTGAACAGGCTGTCTGCGGGCAGTCAGTTGTAATAACCCTGTCTGATGATATAGACATAAGCAGAGGTGATGTAATAACCGCGGCAGATTTCAGGCAGCCTCTTGACTCGTCGGTGGTATCACTGGATGTGTGCTGGCTCAGGCCTGAGCAGCTTGTTCTTGGCAAGCGTTATCTGATTCGACATGCCACCCAGGAGGTCCAGGGCGTGGTAAAAGAGATATCATATAAGGTGAACATCTCCACAATGGAGAAAGAGACCGGGGTGACATCACTCACCATGAATGATATTGCCAGAATTGTGCTCAAGACAGCACAGCCCTTAGTCTATGAGAACTATCAGGACAACAGGACGCTGGGCAGTCTGATATTCATTGACCCCGGAACCAATGATACTGTTGGCGCCGGAATGATAGTAAATGAAGAAATATGACAACGTTAATTGAATCATTGAGAGAGGCTACGGCCGGCATGAACGCACAGCAGGTGCTGGCTTACTTCATGCAGAAATACCGTGGTCAGGTAGCTCTGTCATCAAGCCTGAGTTATGAGGACCAGACCATTACACAGATGATGGTCCAGATAGACCCCTGCGCACGTATCTTCACTCTGGATACCGGGCGTATGTTCCCTGAGACCTATGAACTGCTGGACAAGACCTGCATGAAATACAAGATAAAGATTGAGGTCTATTTCCCGGACTACAACAAGGTGCAGGAGATGGTTCGTCAGCATGGAATAAATCTCTTCTATGAGAGTGTTGAACTGCGTCACAAATGCTGTGAGATCCGTAAGATCGAGCCTTTGAAACGTGCGCTCAAGGATGTATCGGTGTGGGTGAGCGGACTTAGACGTGAGCAGTCTCCTACACGCAAGGACATGCAGATGATAGAGTGGGATGAGTCAGATTCCGTAATCAAGCTGAATCCCCTTATTGATTGGACAGAGGATATGGTCAAGGATTATGTCAAGGCAAACCATATCCCCTACAACAAACTTCATGACAAAGGATTCCCCAGTATAGGTTGCCAGCCATGTACAAGGGCCGTTGCCCCGGGTGAATCAATAAGAGCCGGCCGATGGTGGTGGGAGGATCCTGACCATCGGGAATGCGGATTACATGTAAAAAGATGAGACAGTAAGCGGAATTATGCTACTTTTGCAATATGCTATCAAGAAAGACCAGATACGCCATAATGGCAATGACAGCACTTGCAAAAGGTTACGGCAAGGGCCCTGTTGCCATGAGCCTCATTGCCGAGAGCAAAAACATCCCGCTGCGTTTTCTTGAAGGCATTCTGCTGGAACTTAAACGTGCCGATATTCTGGAGAGCACCCGTGGCGTAGATGGCGGTTATTCACTTAAACGTGCGCCTGAAGAGGTTACTCTTTCAGAAATAATCAAGGTAACCGAGGGTTCGGTACGCTTTGTCTCATGCCAGGACTGCAACCCTGATGTAGGATGTGAATTCGGTTGGAATACTGAAACATGCGGTATCCGTAAGGTCTTTTCAGAGATGTATTCACGCCTTACAGATGAGTTGGAAAGAACTACCCTGAAAGATGTGATACAGTAGATATTACTACTTCTTTTAACCTATCTCTTCTTTTTAACAAAGAGTTTTTTTCTGCCAAATCCGCGCATAGAGGATTTGACTAATTGCTTTATTCTGCATACAATCTATTGCGTGTATATATATTCTAATTTTTTGAGTGAAGTTGGAATGTATTGCTATTTGGCAGACCTTTGCAGCGAAAACAAAACACAAAACAGATGAAAAAACAGACAATTGCCATTGACAACCGTTTTGTGCGTCCCGATGTTTACGGGTCGCTGGCCGTACCTATCTATACCAATGTGTCATTTGAGTTTGATGATGCTCAGCAGATGGCCGATGCGTTTACCGGACGCTCAAAAGCTCCGGATTACGCCCGTGTGGAAAATCCCACAGTAACGAACTTTGAGAACAGGGTTCGTGAGCTCTCGGGCGCAGCGCACGTAACCGCATACAACTCAGGTATGGCTGCAATAAGCAATGCCCTGTTTGCTGTAACAGCACAAGGAAAGAACATAGTATCTTCAAGACACCTTTTTGGAAATACATTAGCCTTACTTACTACTACTCTGATGCCATTCGGTGTTAAGCCCAAGCTGCGTGACTTAACAGACCTGGACGCGGTTGAAAAAGCTGTTGATGACAACACCTGTTGTATATACCTTGAAATAGTGACCAATCCCCAACTGGAGGTGGCCGATCTGCAGGCTTTGGCCGCAATTGCCCATCGCAAGAACATACCGTTGATTGCCGATTCAACAGTAATACCATTTACAGAAACATCGCTGAAAGATTTGGGCGTGGATATTGAGGTGTTGTCAAGTACCAAGTATCTGTCAGGGGGCGGTACATCGCTGGGCGGACTGATTATTGATTACGGTACGTTCCCTGAGATAAACAAACGCCTTAAGGGTGATCTGCTGTTTAACGTAGGTGCGTACATGAATCCATACTCTGCCTACCAGCAGACCCTTGGTCTGGAGACACTCGATGTACGTTACCAGCGTCAGGCAGCCAATGCGCAGCATGTAGCAGAGGGTCTCCGTGAGATAAAGGAGATTGAGCGTGTCACGTATATCGGACTGAAGGATAGCCCCTTCTATGAACTGGCACGCAAGCAGTTCGGTCCTACATCGGGTGCAATGATTGCAATTGACCTGGCATCAAAAGAGGCGTGTTTCAAGTTCATAAACAGTCTCAAACTGGTGCACAGGGCCACCAATCTTTTTGACAACCGTACACTGGCAATACATCCGGCATCGACCATATTCGGGCTGTTTCCGGAGCGCCAGTTGGAGCAGATGGATGTCCGGCAGACCACAATCAGGCTCTCTATAGGACTGGAGGATCCGGACGATATACTTGATGATATCCGTCAGGCAGTTAAGCAGTAACAATAATAACACAACGATATGGCAGAGACAAAGAAACTTAGCATCATCGCGTTCAGCGGTGATTTTGACAAGCTGACGGCTGTATTCACTTTGGGTACAGGTGCCGCAGCGGTAGGGTATGAGGTGAACATATTCTTCACTTTCTGGGGCTTGGATGCCATCAAAAAAAAACATGGGCGTTCATTTACGGGCGGTAACTGGCTTACCAAGATATTCGGATTCATGATGGGCGGACTCAAGGTTACTCCCACATCACGTTTCAATTTTCTGGGTGCAGGACCAAGGATCTTCCGTGGCCTGATGCGCAAGAACAACGTGGCAACCCTTGAGGAATTGGTTGATGCAGCCAAGGTGCTTGGCATCAATTTTTATGCCTGCGAGATGGCTATGCATGTTCTTGGTCTTAAGAAGGAGGATTTTATTCCTGAGGTTAAGGATGTGTTGGGAGTTGCTTCATTCCTGAAGCTCAGTGACGGAGGTGAAACATTGTTTATATAATTATTATGGCTACAAAGGTTTTGGATATTACCAATGAACATTGCCCTATGACTTTTGTCAAGACTAAGATTGAGCTGTCCAAGTTACAGCCGGGTGATATTCTTGAAGTGCTTCTTGCTGAGGGTGAGCCTCTTGACAACGTACCCCGTAATGCAAAGGAGCAGGGCTACAACGTGCTTTCAGTAGAGCATGTCGAGGGAACAACACACAAAGTAACGATTAAGAAATAAATTTAGAATATTATGGCAGAATCCAATTTACAGCGCAGTGTGACCACTGCAACCGCCAGAAGGCTGGCGACGACTACAAAGACAGCCCCTCAGATGGGCAGTATCACCCCCAGGCTTCTTCTTAAGCTTTTGCCTTGGGTACAGGTAAGCGGCGGCACATTCCGTGTTAATCGCACAAAGGTTGAACTCCGCAAGAATGACCGTCTGCCCATTGAGTATATCAATGGTGTACCTTCATTCTCAGCCAAGAACCTTAAGGCTATACCTCTTTTCTCAGAATTTGATGATGAGATAGTAAACCGTCTGGTGAGTGCTTTTGAAACTCAGGAGGTTGGCGTGGATCAGCTCTTTGTAGAGGAGGGAAAAGATAAGCAACGTTTCTTTATAGTAGCCAGTGGCCAGGCAGAGGTTATCAGTAAGGGTCCTCACGGTGAGGAACTGCGGATAGCCTTGCTGGGCGACGGCGAATATTTTGGCGAGGCTGACCTGCTTGACGAGCAGGAGTCAACTGTAAGCGTACGCGCTGTGACACCCACCGTATTCCTGGGCCTTAAACTAAAGGAACTCATCAAGTTCATAAAGGAGGTGCCAGATTTCCGTGAGCAGTTCAACAAGGCTGTCGATAAGCAACTCCGTCTCAAGGCATCGGTAAACGATAACGGAGAGAAACACATTGATCTGGTAAGCGGCCATGAGGAGGATAATATCATCCCCGAGACATACATTGATTATGAGGAGAATCCCACTGAATACTCTCTGAATACTCTGCAGACAGTTGTCCGTGTTCATACACGTGTTTCGGACCTGTACAACAATCCTTACAACCAGCTTGAAGAGCAGTTGCGCCTGTCCATAGAGAGCATCAAGGAGCGTCAGGAGTGGGAACTCATCAACAACAAGCAGTTCGGTCTGCTGGCTGCCGCCAATCCTGCTTACCGCATATCGGCCCGTTACGGTGCGCCTACACCCGATGATTTGGATGAACTGCTGAGCCTGGTTTGGAAAGAGCCCGCATTCTTTGTGGCTCACCCGCGTGCCATTGCCGCTTTTGAGCGTGAGTGCACATGGCGTGGCGTTCCGCCTGTAACTACTGATCTGTTCGGTACCAAGGTTATCCTGTGGCGCGGTGTCCCCATTATTCCCAGTGACAAGGTTGAGGTTGAGGGGCAGTACCTGACAGGTCGCGGAGTAGGCACTACCAAGATTATTCTGGTACGTACCGGTGAGCAGAACCAGGGCGTGATAGGTCTGCATCAGAGCGGCATTCCCGGTGAGATCGCTCCCAGCCTGAGCGCTCGTCTGATGGGACTTGACAAGTTCGGTGTAGCCTCATACCTGCTTACCAAGTACTTCTCATTGGCTGCTCTTACTGATGATGCCATTGCCGTACTTGAGAATGTTGAGGTAGGTTATTACCACGATTATCAGCACAGGAATAAAGTAGAGAAATAATGTACAACATATCAGATATCAATAGTTTTCCGGCTCAGGACAGCAGTGCGCTTGCATTGTTGCGTGACCTTGCCCAGAAATACTGTCCCGATGAGGCGCAGCAGATCCGTCAGAGCGTGTTTCCTGATGAAAGGCTACGGGTAGGCGAGCGCAGCTCGGGAATGACGCTTCACCTTGAGGAACTGGAGGCAGGTTTTAAGCAGCTGCTGGCAGGCGGAAGCGGATTCGAGGACCTCCCTTACATAGGCGGTCAGGATGATGCTACCGGTACGGTTACGGCTGTTCCGCAGGATAACGGTTTCGGAATAGGTATCCCGGAGACCCAGAAACTGCATGAGCTGAACTATGATGAGGCCGATACCCTGAACACGGAGCAGATCAAGAAGGATTTTCCCGTGCTCAATCAGAAGGTGAACGGCCATGATCTGGTTTGGCTTGACAACGGTGCAACCACACAGAAACCGGTTCAGGTGATAGACAAGATAAGTGACTATTACAGGAACTACAACAGTAACATTCACCGCGGTGCCCATACGCTGGCTGCCCGTGCTACTGATGCGTATGAGGAGGCTCGTGAAAAGGTTCAGCGTTTCATCAACGCTTCAAGTACCGAAGAGATAATATTTGTGCGCGGAACTACTGAGGGCATCAATCTTGTGGCGCAGACCTACGGACGTCAGTATCTGACACCGGGCGATGAGGTCATAGTATCTGAACTGGACCATCACGCCAACATAGTACCCTGGCAGCAGGTCTGCCACGAGAAGGGTTGCACGCTCAAGGCTATCCCAACAGACCGCAACGGCGACCTGATACTTTCTGAGTTAGAGCGCCTGATAACACCACGTACTCGTTTTGTCAGCGTGGGCCATGTGAACAACACCTTTGGTACCATCAATGACGTGAAACGCATAATAGAGATTGCTCACGGTCATAACATCCCGGTTCTGATAGACGGAGCACAGAGCATTGCCCATACTAAGGTTGATGTCCAGCAGCTGGGTGCAGATTTCTTTGTCTTTTCCGGACATAAGATATATGGTCCCAACGGTATAGGAGTGGTCTATGGCCGCAAGGAGATTCTGGAAAAGATGCAGCCCTGGCAAGGTGGCGGTAACATGATCAAGGATGTGACCATTGAGCGTACGGAGTACAATGTTCCGCCTGCCCGTTTTGAAGCAGGAACACCTAATGTGGCCGATGCCATCGGACTGGGTGCGGCGCTTGACTACGTAAGCCGTCTGGGAATTCGCAATATTGAGCGTCATGAGCATGAACTCACGGAATATGCACGCGAGCAACTCTCACAGATCAAGGGCCTTACGCTCATAGGAGACCCCAAGAATCGTGTATCGGTGGTGAGTTTTGTGCTTGACGGAATTCCGGTGCCTGAGACAGGCTCGCTGCTTGATAAGGAGGGCATAGCCGTACGCGCAGGTCATCATTGTGCTCAGCCAGCCCTGCGTGCTCTTGGTTATGAGATGAGTGTACGTCCTACATTCGCTCTTTACAATACCCGTGAGGATGTTGACAAACTGGTTATTGCGGTGCGCAAGATAATAGGAGAAACAAAGAAACGTTCCATCAATTAAAAAGGAAACAATATGGCAAAGATACAAGTGAATGGAGAGGCGCAGGAGGTGCAGTTGCCGCTGAGCCTTTCAGAACTGATTAAGCAGAATAACGTACAGCAGCCGGAGATGGTAAGCGTACAGGTAAACGAGGATTTTGTGGATCGCTCTGAGTGGGACGGTATCCAGATAAAGGAGGGCGATAGTGTTGATTTCTTGTACTTTATGGGAGGCGGTTCATTATGATTGATTTTACTGAAGATCAGATAAAAAGATATTCCAGGCATATCCTGCTGCAGGATGTTGGTGTTGAGGGTCAGGAGAAGATTCTTAACGCCAGTGTTCTTGTAGTGGGTGCTGGCGGTCTGGGTGCTCCAGTAAGCCTTTACCTGGCCGCTGCCGGAATAGGCCGCATAGGTATTGTTGATGCCGATACGGTGGATCTGAGTAACCTGCAGCGTCAGGTCATACACTTTACCAAGGATGTGGGCGTAGCCAAGGTGCTCAGTGCCAAGGAGAAGATCAATGCCATCAACCCCGATGTCAAGGTAGATACTTACCGCGAGTTCCTGGACTCCACCAATGCGTTTGACATAATCAAGGATTATGATTTCATAGTTGACGGAACTGATAACTTTCCTGTAAAGTTCCTTATAAATGATGCGTGCGTGATGGCCGGTAAGCCTTTCTCACATGGCGGAATACTGCGCTTTAACGGTCAGACATTCACTCATCTGCCCGGTACAGCCTGCTATCGCTGTATGTTCAAGGAGCCGCCTCCAGTAGGCGCAGTACCAACCTGTTCACAGGCAGGTGTACTGGGTGCCATTGCCGGTATGCTGGGCACAATCCAAGCTGCTGAGACACTGAAATATTTCACAGGGGTAGGTGAGTTACTTACAAATCGTTTGCTTACCTTTGATGCCAAGACCATGCAGTTCCGTACCGTTCCGGTACGCAAGCGTGATACCTGCGCCGTATGCGGTACCAATCCTACCATTGACCATCTGATTGATTACGAACTGCCGGCGTGCGACATTAAGAAACACTGATTATGAATATTCCGCAGAATGTCATAGATGAACTGATTGAACAGGCCCGCAAGGATGCTCCCAATGAGACTTGCGGGTATCTGTTAGGTAAGGACGGTGATGTGACTGAGAACTACTGGATGGAGAACATAGACCATTCATCGGAACATTTCTCATTCGCTCCAAAAGATCAGTTTGCCGCTTTGCGCTATGCCCGTGAGCACGGACTGAAGATACTGGCCAACTGGCACAGTCATCCGGCATCGCCCTCACGTCCGTCACAGGAGGATTTGCGTCTGGCTAATGACCCTACCATACGTTATGCCATACTGTCATTACTGGATGGAGAACCCAAGTTGAATTCCTTTAAAATACTGAATGGTGAAGTAGTTGATAAGGAGGTTCATTTATGAAGTACGATTTTGATAAGATAATAGACCGTTCAGGTACCAATGCCCTTAAGTACAGCGTGCTTAAGGAGCGCTACGGACGCGACGATCTGATACCGCTCTGGGTGGCTGACCTGGATTTTGAGACCCCGGATTTCATTACTGATGCTCTGCGCAAGCGTATTGACCATTCTCTGTTCGGTTATACCACGGTGCCTGATGAACTGTGGGAGACAATAGTAAAATGGGTTGAGGACCATCATGGTTGGAAAGTAAACAAGGAGTGGATTACCTACATTCCCGGCGTAATGAAGGGAGTGGGATCGGTGGTGAACGTATTTGTCAAGCCTGATGAGAAGGTCATCATCCAGCCGCCGGTTTATTATCCGTTCCGTCTTACCCCTCAGGGTAACGAGCGTGAGGTGGTTTTCAATCCGCTCAAGAGAGTGGAAGGCGGCAGTTATGAGATAGACTTTGAGCATCTGGCCAGCGTGGTGGATGACAAATGCCGTCTGCTTATACTGAGCAATCCTCACAATCCTGCCGGAATATGCTGGAGCCGTGAGACTCTTGTAAAACTGGCTGATTTCTGCTATGAGCGTAACATCATAGTAATAAGTGATGAAATCCATTGTGACCTGACCCTCTTTGGAAACAGGCATATTCCGTTTGCAACCGTAAGTGAAAAGGCTGCCGAGATCAGCATCACGTTTGGTGCTCCCTCCAAGACATTCAATACGGCAGGTATAGTGAACTCATACGCAATAGTACCTAATGATACGCTGCGCCGCCGCTTCTTCAAGTGGCTTGAGGCAAATGAGTTTAATGAGCCACCCATATTCTCAACCATAGCCATCATAGCAGCTTTTCAGAAGGGTGAGGCTTGGCGCCGTCAGCTTATCAGTTACATAGAGGATAACATTCGTTTTGTTGAGGATTACCTTAATGAATATATACCCGCCATAAAACCGTTACGTCCGCAGGCTACATTTCTGGTGTGGCTTGACTGCCTTGAGTTGAGATTAAATCACAAGGAACTGATAGACCTGTTTGTGAACAAGGCACGTCTGGCACTGAATGACGGTGAGATGTTCGGCAAGGGAGGTGAAGGATACATGAGGCTCAATGTGGGCGCTCCCCGGGCAGTACTAAAGAAGGCATTGGACCAACTGCGGCTAGCATTGGAGTAAAGAATATTGTTCTACTAAAATAGCCAAATCAAGGCTAAATCGGCATTTTCATTCTGTCATTTCCATTCTAATACATATTCTTTTCTAATCATTGAAGTTTTGTTGGAATATGATACTATTTGACCGACCTTTGCAGCGGAAATAAGAAAGTAACATAAAACAGTCCACAATAATTATATGAAAAAGAGAGTTTATCTTATAGCATTGATACTTGGTTTGCAGTTCTCACTTGTAGCCAATGCACAGCAGTCAGAGACCATCTCACTGCGCATACCTGAATTTGCACGTCCCCTTGTTGAAAAATGGACGAATGATTACCAGCAGCACCATGCAAGCGTAAACTTTGAGTTTATTAAAGGAAAGACACAGAATGCAAGCGCAAATGTGCTTGAACTCACCACTGATGATGAAGCCGTAAGTTTTGCACGCTACGCCATTCTCCCGGTAACCATCAAGGACTCTGAGGCCGCACGCCTTACATCACACCGTTTCAACGCAAAAAGACTCCGCTCACTCTTCTTTGTGAACGATGATGATGAAGAGGAGGAGTCAAAAGCAGAGCAGAAGATTCATATCTATACCGGAAACAGCCAGTTGTCAGCCTCACGCGCATATGCGTTATTCCTTAATCAGGAGGTTTCAAACTACAAAGGCAAGAAGATATCAGGTGACGATGCTTTCCTTACTGCCGCCATCAGCCGCGATCCGCTTGGCGTAACCGTGAATTACCTTTCAAACATATTTGATCTGGAAAGCCGTCAGCCCGGTTCATCACTTGCCCTGCTGCCGCTTGACCTTGACAAACACGGACGTCAGGTTCTGGATGCCGCAAATCTGGATGAGATTATCTCTCTGCTTGAGGAGCAGAAATATGATGTAATACCTGTAGGCACAGTAGGTTTCATGTATGACCATACTGACAGCGCCATCAATGACTTTGTAAACTGGGTACTTACCGCAGGTGTCTGTGACCTTCACCAGTACGGAATGCTCACATTGTCACAGAAAGAGCTCACCGCCCAGATGCAACGCATAGCCGGCAAGGATCTGGCTCAGAAATAAGAGTTTAGCCCACATCATTTACAAAATTCAAGAGTAAGGAACGGGCTTGAAAATCCCGCTCCTGAGATAATACTATATATACGTATGAAGAAATATCTGTACATACTGATACTGCTGTCAGCAGCCACTCTTACAGCCCACGCACAAGCCACACTTACCGGCACCATCACTGATGCCGCTACAGGTGAGCCTCTCATAAGCGTACAGGTGTATGTAAAATCAGCCAAGAAGGCTGCCGGCGCCATTACTGACCTGGAGGGTAATTTCCGCCTTGAGACCAAGGAGAACCTGCCACTGACACTTAGTGTGGAATATATAGGCTACCGCACACAGGAGATTGATGTCTATGATGATTCTGAACCAATAGACATACAACTTAGTGAGGAGGTCAACAAACTCAGTGAGGTGGTGGTCATAGGCTATGGAACCCAGAAACGCACCCAACTTACCGGAAGCGTAACTACCGTGAATGCCAATATACTGGAAAACAGCCGTCAGGCAACAATAGACGCTGCCCTTAGTGGACAGGTGTCTGGACTTAACGTAACCGCCAGCAGCGGTCAGCCAGGTGCTGAAAGCCATATACGCATACGCGGCGGTAACTCAGTGAACGCATCAAACGAACCCCTTTATGTGGTTGACGGGTTCATATATTTCAAGGATGCAGCGACGGGCAGCACGGGGCTTGGAGCCATTGAAGGTTCACTTAACCCGCTTGCTACAATCAACCCCAATGATATTGAGAGCATCGAGGTGCTCAAGGACGTATCGGCCACAGCTATTTACGGCTCACGCGGAGCCAATGGTGTGATACTTATCACCACCAAGAAAGGTAGTCTGGGACAGGAAAAGAGTGAAATCAACTACGGCTACAGCATAGGAGTAAGCCGTATCAGCAAGAAACTGGAATTACTGGGCGCCAGTGAATGGGCCAGGTATCAGAAGGACTACTTTGGCAACAAGGGCGGTTATACCGATGAGCAGATTGCTGCTCTGGGAAGCGGTACAGACTGGCAGAATGCCGTGCTGCGTGATGCAGTTCAGCAGACTCATGAACTGAGCATAAACGGAGGTACTCAGAAGAACCGCTATGCATTCTCAGTAAACTACACTGACCAGGACGGCATTATCCTGAACTCCGGATTTGAGTGTTACAACTTTCACGCCAATACGGAATGGGAACTCAAGAAAGGTCTCAACTTTGGCGTGAACGTTACTTACGGACGTTCCAAACAGAGAGGTCTTACCACAACTGAGGGGCAGGTTTTTAACTCATCACCCTTCTCTGCAGGCATTACCAACAGTTTTGTGTATGCCCTGCTCATGCCGCCTGTGACAACTGTTTACAATGCTGACGGCTCTTACAATTTCAACAACCCTTATGAGTATGCATACTTTGCAATAGGTGACCAGTCGGCCAATCCTGTCTATGATCTTGAAGAGAGCGTTGCCGACAACATTAACAACTATCTTTTGAGTAATGTATGGGCAAGCTACCGCCTGGGTGGATTCACATTCAAGGCTGCAGTGGGTCTGAACAGCGAGAAACTCACTCAGGAGTATTTCTCCGGAGCATACACCTCACTCGGCCTGGCTACTCAGGGTATAGGTGGCGTGGGGAACCGTCAGACCGATGTCTGGCAGCAGGAATACACTCTGAACTATGCTATAGACATTAATGACAATCACAGTATTGATGCCATTGTGGGTTATACGCGTCAGACTCAAACTTCAACCTCATCGGCCATACGTACCAACCACTTTACCAATGAATCACTCAAGCAGTATAACCTTGGTGACGGATCAAATATCTACACCCCCAACACTGGTATCAGCGAGTCTTCACTCAACTCCATTCTGGCACGTGTAAGTTACTCTCTGTTTGACAGGTATAATGCTACTGCAACATTCCGTGCCGATAACAGCAGCCGTTTTGCCAAGAGCCACCGCTGGGGTTACTTTCCATCATTGGGTCTCTCCTGGAATGTTGAAAAGGAGCATTTCCTGAGCCAGGCTCACAATCTTGATTATCTCAAGGTGCGTGCATCGGCCGGTCTGGTAGGTAATCAGGAGATAAGTGACTACGCATTTACAACATCATACGCTACCGGTTCATACGGCGGCAGCAGCAGTTACTCCAAGAAGAACACGGCCAACGACAACCTCAAGTGGGAGACCACTGCAAGTTATAACGTAGGTATTGACCTGGGCCTGTGGCATAACAAGGTCAACATTGTGACTGATGTCTATTATAAGAAGACAAGTGATCTTCTGCTTGTGGTTCCGTTGGGCTTCTCTACGGGCGTATCAACCCAACTGCAGAACGTGGGAAACGTGGTAAACAAGGGTGCAGAATTCTCTGTGAACGTGGCTCTCATCAACCGTAAGAGAAAGACCTGGAACGTAGGAGCCAACATTGCATATAACCGCAATGAGATTACTGATATGGGTGTGACCGACAACGTGATTCAGGGCAGCGACAACCAGCAGATACTGCGTCGCGGTGAGGCGCTGGGCTCATTCTACGGACTGGTGTTTGACGGAATTGTGCAGAGTGATGAGGATGTCACCAAACTGCCTACTGTGAACGGTCAGACTCCCAAGGCCGGTGACCTGAAATATGTTGATACTGACGGCAACGGTCGCATAGACGGTAATGACCGACAGATTCTGGGCAGCACCCAGCCCAAGTTCATTTTCGGATTCTCCACCCAATATACCTGGCACGGATTTGACCTGTCAGCATCATTTGCCGGCAGTTACGGAGGCAAGGTATATAATGCGCTGGGACGCTGCCTTGAACTTACTGGTGACTCATATAACGTACTTACTACAGTACGTGACTCTTGGACACCGCAGAATGGCGGCAATACTCTACCCTTGGCATCAAACGCACGTCCGTTCTCTTTCATTGATGACAGGTATGTACAGGATGCATCATATCTTAAACTGCGCAACCTGACAGTGGGTTACAGACTTCCACTTTCAAAGGATTTCCCCGCTAATGTACGCATTTATGCAACCGGCCTTAATCTGTTGACTGTAACCTCATACAAGGGTTATGATCCGGAGGTTAGCAGTGGTACTGATTCAGGCGCGTACCCATCGGCCAGAACTATATTATTCGGAACAAACATTTCATTTTAATATCCTAAAAAAAAAGATTAACTATGGAAAAGAAGAACTTTGCCAATCATTCCAATCATGGAAATGCGAGAATTTTACTGAGTGCTGCTTTGTCAGCAATACTTTCATTCGGTCTGATATCATGCTCAAATGATAACGATGACAGTATAAATAATCAAGTCAATGATGAAAATGTAGTTAGGGATGATGCCAGCGCACTTTCACTTGTAAACGGCGTTTACAGTCACTGGCAGCCGCTTTCATCATCATTCTCATTCATTATTGAGCTCAACTCAAACAAGCTGATATCTTTTGAGGGAACTGAGGAAAAGGAGGGCCCGTTGAACAGCCGTTTTGAGCAGGCTCCTGACACTTGGTATCAGATTAAGATTTTCAACCATCTTTTTCTGGGTATAGCCGAGGATAATGAAGCAATCAAAGCTGTTGATGAGGCTTACAAGAACGGTAAGGTAACCAAGGCCGGTTATGATGCAGCTGTAGGTAAGGCCAAGTTCCTGCGTGCTCTTGCATACCTTAAACTGGCCCAGTTGTGGGGCGAGGTTCCGGTATTTACTGAGGCTGGCGGAAGCACCACTGAACGTAAGGAACTGAATGAGGTGTTCACACAGATAGTAAATGACCTTACTGCAGCAGAAAGCCTCCTGAATGATTATAACGGTGATCCGCGCATTCCTTCAAAGCAGGCTGCTCAGGCTCTCCTGGCACGCACCTACCTGGTTTGGGGTGACAATCCTCTCACTTATGATCAGGTTGCTGAAATTGCAAACTCTCAGACCGATCCTGAGTTCAGCAAGACCGACAGCCGTCTGGAGAAGGCTGTGGAGTATGCTGACCGCGTTATCCGCAGCGGCAAACTTGCTCTTGATCCTGAGTATAACAAGTTGTGGGGCCGTGAGTATGAGAGCAACAAGCGCGGCACCAATGAGCACCTCTTTACCATTGCTCATGACGGTGACAAGAAAGACGCCCAGGGTAACCATCAGACACACTGCTCATGGACATATCCCTTCCAGAACGGTGAGAACGGCAAGGGATACAAGCAGAACCACACTGAGGTGGCCGATGATGACCTGTATGATAACTGGAAGGCTGAATATCCTGATGATAAGCGTCTTGCCGAGACCTACTTTATTGAAGTTGTAAACCCGGAGACCAATCTTACACACCACTACTACTCACCCGTTTATACTCCTATCAACGGAAAGGGTGTTGATCAGAGTTATGAAAATTCTGAGAATCTGGAGATCAAGCAGAACTCTGTTGACCGCATAGAGATTCGTTACGCTGAGGTCCTGCTTATCAAGGCTGAGGCTCTGGTTCAATTGGGCCGCAATCAGGAGGCTGCCGAGCCGTTCAACCAGTTGCGTACACGCGCCGGTATTGAAACTGTTGATGCTCCTACATTTGATCAGATCAAGCGTGAGTGGGATTATGAGTTCACATATGAGCAGTTCTCGGTACTTAACAGCTACCGCTGGAAGAACCTTATCTCATCTGTAAAGCAGGTTTCTACCTATAAGCATTTTGCTGATGACTGGAAAGAGAAACAGACCTATACAGCAGATCAGGAGGCTTACTTCCAGAAAGTTCACAACCATCTTGTAGCCAAGTATAACAACGTTAAGGGTAAACACTACCGTCAGCCTGTTCCTAACGGCCTTCATGGTGAGAATCTGGGCATCTCTCAAAACCCGGGATATTGATTCCCTCCCAACGCGCCACGGGCGGCCACGGTTCTTGAGACTATACCAATCAAGTTTTTTCACGAATGGAAATATAACTGTATTTATCATGAGTATTAGAAAGTATTTTGGAATTGGAGTTGCGGTTTTGTTTGGAGTGGTATTGAGCTCCTGCAACTCAAACGATGATTTAGGCAGTCAGGATATAGAGATTCCCGGAGTAACATTTGACGGCGATATTGACTGCTGTTCAGCTGAGGAGGCACTGCAGATATATAGGTTTATCCAGACGGTAAAGATTATTCCTGAACTGTCAGTAACAATTGATGACAAGTATAATGTTTATGCTTATACCAAGAGCGGTTCATTCCATAACGGTTACAACGACATTTACTTTGTGGCAACCAAAAAGAAGAACGGAAACTATATCAAGAACTTTGATATTACGGCTCTGAAACCTGTTATGCTGATGGTTAAGATGAACATGAAACACAGCACACCTGTCAGTGCAGGAGTGAGCAGTTTCAATGGCAACTATCTGGCAGTAAAACGCGGTTGGATATCATTCGTGATGAACACAAGTGATGCAGGTTCATGGACTCTGGCTTTTGATTACTCTATCCTTGGCTCCAAAGGAACCACAAGTGAAACCGATATCACTGTCGATGCTCTGCCCGCTGGTCAGGCCTGGATCAAGTCATTTAAGGTGGGCGATGATACATACTATCTGTCGCTGGTAAACCCTCTGGATTCAAAGACAGGCAAGAATACCGTTACCGCGTATGTTTCAAAGAAGAGTACACCGGCTACAACGCCTTACAGCCTTGCTCAGGAGCAGTTTGAGATTGAGATTGACCCGCGTATGCCTGACATGGGCAACCATACATCACCTGATAATGTGGCACTCACTCTCCAGAGTGACGGCAGCTATCAGGGAACCCTCAATCTTACTATGACCGGCAGATGGCGTATCCACCTTACCGTTAAGGATGCCCAAGGCAAGGTTGTGGCAGGAGGAGATGAACTTAGCGACGGTTACAGCTCGCTTTATTGGGAGATATCTATTTAATTTAATATTAGTGTTTTAGTTTTGTGTTTTGTGTTTTGAGATGCTGATAACTGCTTTATTGACAACAGTATTGGTGACCGATACGGTGACCCTCGACAAGGTGAGTAACCTTGACGAGGTGCTCATCGTGTCAAATGAGGGAGGAGGACGTAGGCGTTCAGTCAAGGGGCAGGTTGCCAGCATTGATGAACATCTGGGTGAACTGCGTAATGTGAACCTCGTCAGGCGGGGCTCCTACGCATGGGAACCCGTTGTCAACAACATGCAGACAGAGAGGCTCTCCACCACCATTGACGGTATGAAGATCTTCTATGCCTGCACTGACAAGATGGATCCTGTCACCTCTTATGTGGAAAGTGGCAATCTGCAGAGTATCAGTTTGAACTCCGGTTTGAACGGTAATCCGCAGGCCACTGGAAACATAGGTGGCAGTCTTGATCTGAAACTGCGCAAGATTGGCTTTGAAGCCGGTCCACGACAGATAAATTTGTCGGCAGGACACGAGTGGAACGGACATCTGCAGGTTTATGGTGCCGATGCTGCTTTCAGCGGCTACAGGGCTTACCTTAACACCGGTGTGTTTTCTCGTGCTGCCGACTGCTACCAGGTGGGTGGCGGACAGCTGCTCAACTTTTCACAATTCAGTAAGGTCAATGTCTTTGCTAACGCAGGACTACGCCTTACAGATACCGACGTTCTGGAGGGCACGGTTATATTTGACCGTGCCACAGACGTGGGTTATCCTGCGCTGAACATGGATGTATCAAAAGCACAGGGATTCATAACATCACTGTCATACAAACATCAGTTCAGTAATGCAGGTTGGGAGACCAAGGCCTACTACAACCACATTATCCATATCATGGATGATACCACCCGTCCCGATGTGGAGATACATATGGACATGCCCGGTGACAGTTGGACTACAGGTCTGTACAGCCTGCTTACCACCTCAATAGGTGATTACAATGCCGCTCTCCAGCATGACGTGGCAGTGAACCATGACCTTTATTACAACCGTCTGTTTGCCGACATGACCATGTATCCCGGTGGTGCTGCACCCATGTATATGGTTACATGGCCCGATGTGGGAACGTTCAATACGGGTTTAGCCCTTACAGATGATGTAAGTTTTGCCCATAACCAGTCATTGCGTCTGTCAGCAAAAGTGGCCTGGCAGCAGCAACGCCTCAATAATGAGGAGGGTTATCATGGGCAGAAGGTATTCTTTCCTCTCATGACTGACCGATACTATCAGACAACCGGCCGCATAGCCGCAGCTTATCAATTCTCAATCCTCAATTCCCATTTTTCAATCGGAACGGGTTGGGGAAGCCGCGCACCCACTGTGACAGAGGCTTACGGATACTATCTGAACAATACGTTTGACCAATATGATTATATGGGCAATCCTCACCTTAGCAACGAGTCGGCCATAGAATTGAACGGCTCTGCCCAATTCTCAACCTTTAACTCAAAACTTTCAATTGGTCTTGATGCAAACGCTTTCTTTTTTAAGGACTACATCATCGGTCATCTGGACAGCAGACTTTCTGCCATGACCGTAGGGGCTGAGGGTGTCAAGGTCTATGGAAATCTGGATCATGCCACAATAGTCAATGCATCGCTTACTGCCGACTGGCAGGTTGCGGAGCGTCTGGCCTGGAAAGGTAAACTGAGTTACAGTCTGGGACAGGATGATGAGGGCGATGCCCTGCCATTGATATCGCCCGTGGCATGGCGAACGCAGCTGCAGTACAGCCATGGCCGCTTGCAGAGTGAATTGGAGGTTCGTGGCAATGCACGTCAGGTGAACTATGCTGCAAAATACGGTGAGACTGAAACCTATGCGTGGAATATTGTAAATTTGTCAGTCTCTTATAGATTAAAGGCCGTTACTATACGCGGTGGAGCGGAGAACCTGTTTGACAAAAACTATTCGGCATATTCTGACTGGAACAATATTCCTCAGAAAGGCCGTAACATATACTTGAATATATCAATTGAACTGTAAATGAAAAAGGTCGTAATTTGGATAGGAGCACTTGTTTTGGGTGCCGTTCTTGGAGTTCTGGGTATTCATGGGCTTGACGAGACCATGAACGTTATTGCCACAGTCTATACCAGACTGTTCCAGTTGCTGGCGGTACCCACAATAGTGCTTGCCGTGATAACCACCTTTGCCACTTTCGGTTCACAAGGGTCGGGTAGGATATTTGGTCGCACTATAACATATACTCTGCTTACAACGGTGGCTGCCGCTACAGTGGGAGCTCTGCTGTTTGTTCTCATCAAACCGGGTAACCTGCCTCTTGAATCAGTGAGCGAGTCCGGTGACGCACTGGTCTCAACCACATCACAGAGTTATCTGGATCATATACTGGGCGTTGTGCCGAACAACATCGTGCGTCCTTTCCTTGAAGGTAACGTGCTGTCTCTGTTGCTGCTGGCATTCGCTGTAGGCATAGGATTGTCCAAACTGCCTGAATCTGAGAACAAAACTGTACTGGTAAAGGGACTGGCCGGCCTTCAGGACCTTCTGTTCCTGCTCATACGCGGACTCATCTGGACCTTGCCGCTGGGTATTGTGGCTTTTGCTGCCCAGCTGTCAGCACAGATATCGGCAGGTGTAATAGTTGACTCTATTGGAAAATATGTTCTTGTGGTGCTTGGTGGAAACTTCATCCAGTTCTTCATTGTACTGCCACTGTTCCTTCTGGCACGTGGGCTCAATCCCATCCATGTGCTGGGACGAATGACACCGGCCGTGCTTATGGCGCTCTTTACCAAGAGCAGTGCAGCCACTCTGCCGGTCACTATGGACTCGGCCGAGAACCGTCTGGGCGTACGCAAGGAGGTGGCACGTTTTGTCCTGCCCATATGTACTACCATCAATATGAACGGTTGCGCCGCGTTCATTCTTGTTACATCGCTGTTTGTGATGCAGAACGGCGGAACGGCACTCTCACTGGGTACCATACTACTTTGGATTCTTATCTCGGTAATATCGGCAATAGGCAATGCAGGTGTTCCCATGGGTTGTTTCTTCCTTTCACTTTCGCTTATGTCAGGTATCGGCGCACCAGTAGCAATATTGGGAATAATACTGCCTATCTACACAATAATTGATATGGTGGAGACTGCCGAGAATGTTTGGTCTGATTCCTGCGTCTGCGCTATGACGGATCACGACTTGTCACGTCCTGAATAACCAGGCCGGCAAGCATGAAGCCAAAGATGGCGGTGATGTGGGCCATCGTACCGTTGATTTGGGCTTTTGACGAGCACCATTCGTGATTTAACAGGTTGGGATCACCCGGGCCGAGTTTTGCCTTGGGACACATACACTGCTCTGTTCCGCATGTGGTGTTGTGCCCTTTGTTTTCCAAAAGTTCATCAGAATAGACGCATTTGAACTTACGGCGTGGATACTGGTCATTCTGCTTAAAACGTTTGCGCAGGGCACGGGCCAGAGGGTCTCCCTTTACCTGCCAGAATTCTGCCACGCGGATGCGGGTGGGGTCCATCTTTAACGCTGCTCCCATTGATGAGAAGAAACGGGCCTTTGTACGGGTGGCCATCATTATAAGCAGCGCTTTGTCTTTAAGGGAATCTATAGCGTCTATGATGTAATCATAACTGCCTATATCAAAGGATTCTGCGGTCTCTTGGGTGAATATCTTCTGTAGGGCTGTGATTTCGGCCTTGGGGTTTATGCTTAACAGGCGCTCCTTGAGTACATCTACTTTTACCTGGCCCACTGTTTTGGCTGTAGCCATAAGTTGGCGGTTGATGTTGGTTATGCACACGCGGTCAGAATCAACAATGGTCAGGTGGCGGATGCCGGAGCGGATAAGGCTCTCAGCGCACCATGAGCCTACGCCTCCCACGCCGAATATGATGACGCGCTTGCTGCCAATCAGCTGCATCGCCTCATCGCCCAGCAGCAGCTCAGACCTGCGGAATATTGCATCTTCTAAAGCCATACTGCAAAGATAAGCAATTGTCCGCAAAAGGGACGGTTCCTTCCGCGGACAAAAAGAGTAGGACCGACATCAAATGCCGGTCCTACTTGAATTCCTTTTTATAAATATCCTGGGTGTTCTTATTTTGCGATACGTGCGTTGATGTATTCCATCGGGATGCTGTTGATTGCAACCTCATTCTGAGCGGTTACCAGTACTGCGCTGAACTTCTCGGTGTACTCATCCTTCAGGTCCTCAATCTTTGCGGTCTTGGTCTCGTCATTCATATCGGCGCGGCATACATTCTCAATCTCTGAAAGCATCTTCTGATACATGGGGATGAACTGAAGTGCGTCGGCCTGGCTGAGTTCTGCTACTACGTCATTTACTGTGGCGTTGTTCTCGTTAACACTCTGAGCGTTTGCTCCAAAA
>JAFZKA010000090.1 GCA_017551925.1 Bacteroidaceae bacterium
GCAAAAGGGACGGTTCCTTCCGTGGACATTTTTTCAAAACGTCCACGGAAGGAACCGTCCCTTTTGCTGCTGTTATTTTGGAATGATTATTTCTATTTGCATCAGGTCATTTGCCTTATAATTGGCATCTCTGTTCAAGGGTGACAGGATATAGCAATTGTCAATCATGTCATAATAACGTGATTCCTTATCAATGGTACGCTTTCTGACCGTGAATTCATATTTGTTCTTCTTGATCTTGACACAAAGAACCTTATCCCCTTCAGATTCGCCATCATTATCCTTCCAGGTCAAATCATATTTTCCGTCGGGGATTATCTCTGATTCACTGCCGTCAATGGTCATTTTCCCTTTTTCACTTATGGTAAGTTTCTTGATGCTTTTTGCAATGATTCTGAGTGCCCCGTCATCTTCGGGCAACGAACCTATTACCAACGCAGTGTATTCGCCGGCTTCAAGGTTATCCACTATCACCGTTTCCAGCCCCTCAATATCACCGGCTTTCCATATTTTTGCTTTTACCAGCTCGTGGCATACTGATCCTGAAATTGTAGGTACACCCTCATTCCATTCCTCCTCTGATATGGCGGGGAATATTACCTGATAGGGTGATGAAAGCCAGTCTCCATGACGGTCAAAGTCCTCATTTACAGGTAAGCCTTCAATCCTTATGGCGTCAAGTACCTTTCCGCTGGCAAGCGTCAGTTTGTAATCATTGCCTATGTGGCCGGGGAAAGAGTGGGCTGCCCTTATGTACATGGCGCAATAGACAGTAGTTTCATTCTCATCAAAATCAACCCTTTCCACAAAGAACTCATCCCTCACATCATCACTTGGATCCAGATGTGTGGTCTTAAGATAGGCATAGCCCTGCACTTCAAGACTGCGGACGCTGTTGAACATACTTGTATCCTCTGTCACCTGAATCTTTTTCATGCTGTAGTTCAGTGTCTTTTCCCTGAAATTGATGGTCTTGACATCCTTTGGCAGTGCAGGGAAGTGAATGGTCTGATAGACATATCCGTAAGTGGGATTCCAGAAATAGTGGTTCAGGAAATTGTCCATACCTTCATTCTTTGTCTCCTTTATCCACTGGCCGTTAACCTCAATCTCACATTCGCTCAGACCTGTCACCCACTGATCCCTGTACTGATAGTTTCTGAAAACCATGATGAACTCATCATCGGCATTTACCAGGTTTATGTCAATGCAGTCTGCTTCCGGATTGTAGAACACTTTGGGGTCTGCAATATGGAGTCCTTTGCTGTAGTATTTCTCAGTATAATCATAAAGCATCTGCTTTGCAGCAGTCTGTGCATCCATGCCGGGATAATGCTGTGAGATACTGAAATACATGGGTATGATAGTGACGTTACGGTCAATTTTGTCACGTCTTGGAGCGCCGTCATTCATGTCCGTTACTATTGAGAACTGCTCAAGACCACGGTCCCAAGTGGCTTTTGCCAGTTCATCGGCATCGGCGGCGCTCATCTTTTCAGGGTAAATGGATACTCCGTGTCCGTCAAACAGGTTGATCCATTTTTTCATGAGGTCGATATCACCTGTAATTGAAGGATTTATGAAGTCGATGAATTTACTATTGCCAGTCATGGCAGCCATACGGTTGTTGCTCTTTAGATTGCAGTTCAGTTCAAACTTGTACTGACCGTCACCCAGGTC
Source organism: Bacteroidaceae bacterium (assembly GCA_017551925.1). GTDB lineage: Bacteria > Bacteroidota > Bacteroidia > Bacteroidales > Bacteroidaceae > Colenecus. The sequence goes on from JAFZKA010000090.1 coordinate 1,681, forward strand.
ATAGATGCGTGCGGCACGGTACTCGGGCATGGTCATCTGGGTAAGGATATCATCGTTGTTGGCAACGCTTATCCTGATACCCTTTGCCACCAATTGCTCAGCCAAAGGCTGGACCTCGGCAAGTCCTTCAATGGGATAGGTGTACATAAGGGTCATGCGGGTTGTCTTGAAATCCTTGTAGTTTGCCAGATAATCGGCCAGTTCACTGACCTTCATGCTGGCCTCAACCCCATTGAAGGTCCTTACTTTACAGGTTCCGTCCTGGTATATCCAGGTCTTACCGTCTTCAAATACAGGCCAATGGAAAGAACTATCCTCGGCCATCGCTACATTGGCAGTCGCAAACAAGAAGAAATACGCGATTGCGGGGACAAACAGGACTCTGAGCCTGTTCCATCCGTTTGATTGTTTTTTGTCCATCATATCTATTCTCTTTTTGAGATTGGATTGCTTAAGCCAACTGGTCATTGCCAGGCCCCTGCTTGCGGCTACGGCATTGACCAGCATGAGTTTGTACTCCTTTGGATTGGCTCCGCTGTCAATCACCGCACGGTCTGCCTCAAACTCATGTATGAGTTCAAACTCCTTGCGCAGCAGTATCATTACGGGATTGAACCATTGGAACGCCGTCATGATATCGGCCATAAGCAGATCAAGCGAGTGCCAGCGGTGGGCATGAAGGTTCTCATGTTTCCAGACCGATGCGTTCTCACTTTCCAGCCACTCATGCGGCATTACCACGAACCGCATCCAGTTGAGCGGTCCCGGAATCTGGTCGGACTCAATCACATCAACACCCTCGGCGCGGTCTGCATATCGGCCCTTGCGGATGATGCGTGACATGGTCCATACAGATATACCTTTTTTAATGAGTACGAACAGAACACCTGCCCCGTATAATACCAGAAGTATTGCAAACAAGTTAACGGGAGCAGATGTCTGTGCGGCTGTTGCATCAATATCTGATACAACCAACTGGGTATTCTCTTCCACTGCGCCTGAGTTATCGGCTGCTATAGAATGTCTGGTAATATGGAAGAGAGGCAAAACAAAGGAGAGAAGAGCAATGGTTATCAGAACCAACCGGTTGAAACGGTGGAACGTTTCACGTCCCAGCAGCAGGCGATAACCGCCAAACAGCGCGGCTACCAGAACTGCCACCTTGACCTGATATATCAACAATGCCTCCATTATATTCTCTGATTAATTATTAGTAAAAGGTATGCTTAGGTTTGGTTGGGGTTTATGACTCCTCCTTAATCCGCTTAATGAGATCCTCAAGTTCATCAACGCTTATCTTGTCATCCTTGACCAAAGCCGACACCGCATCAATATAGGAGTTCTCAAAGCAGTGCGACACAATACGACCGATAGATTTGTTGCTGTACTCATCACGGCTTATTACAGCGTGATACCTGTAGCCCATCCCCTCTTTGCTGTGGCCCAGGAATCCGTTTGATTCCAGCAGACGGACCTGCGTGGAGATGGTGTTGACGTGAGGTTTGGGATCAGGCAGGAGTTCCCTTAGTTCACCGACAGTCATGGCTCCGTTCTGCCAAAACAGTTCCATGATGTCCTCCTCTTTCTTACTTAATCGTTTCATATAAACTATAGTTTTTTCAGTCGTTTCATAACTTACTCTGCAGCAAATATACAACTATTTTTTATAGTTGATTCAAAAAAGCCAAAAAATTAACTATAAAATATAGTCAAATTTTCAGTTGATGTCCAAAAACAAAGCCGGACAGTTTCAAAAACTATCCGGCTTATAAAAAAAGTACAATTGGGGACTGTCCCCAATTGTATCATTTTTTGGCCTTGGCGCGCTGTGCGTTCAGGAAATCAACCATCTTCTTGAGGTTCTCCTCAGTGTACATGGCACC
>JAFZKA010000091.1 GCA_017551925.1 Bacteroidaceae bacterium
AAATTTATCACTTGTGATGGTAATGAGGCTGCAGCTCACGTGAGCTATATGTTCTCAGAGGTAGCCGCAATCTACCCCATCACCCCGTCATCACCTATGGCGGAGCACGTAGACGAGTGGGCTGCCCGTGGCAGGAAGAACCTGTGGGGCCAGACCGTGTCAGTTCAGGAAATGCAGTCAGAGGCCGGCGCAGCCGGTGCCGTTCACGGTTCACTGCAGGCCGGTGCCCTTACAACCACATTTACAGCATCACAGGGTCTGCTGCTGATGATTCCTAACATGTACAAGATTGCAGGTGAGCTGATTCCTTGCGTGTTTGATGTTTCTGCACGTACACTGGCCAGCCACGCTCTTTGCATTTTCGGTGACCACCAGGATGTTATGGCTTGCCGCCAGACAGGCTTTGCAATGCTTTGCGAGGGTTCTGTTCAGGAGGTTATGGACCTGACAGCCGTTGCTCACCTTTCAACTCTGGAGACCTGCGTTCCTTTTGTGAACTTCTTTGACGGTTTCCGTACATCACATGAGTATCACAAGATTGAACTGATGGACCAGGAGGATATCCGTCCGTTGGTTAACGAGGAGTATATCAAGCGCTTCCGTGACCGCGCTATGTCACCTGAGCGTCCTATCACACGTGGTACTGCTGAGAACCCTGAGACATTCTTCACACACCGTGAGGCTTGTAACCCCTACTATGATTCAGTTCCCGAAGTTGTAGAGAAGTATCTGGGTGAGATCTCAAAGATCACCGGCCGTGAGTACCATCTGTTCTCATACTACGGCGCCAAGGATGCTGACCGCATGATTATCCTGATGGGTTCTGCTACCGATGCTGCCCGCGAGGCTATCGATTACCTGAACGCCAACGGCCAGAAGGTAGGTATGATTTCAGTTCATCTGTATCGTCCGTTCTCAGTAAAGCATCTGCTTGCTGCAGTTCCCAAGACTGTAAAGCGCATTGCCGTTCTGGATCGTACAAAGGAGCCCGGCGCAAACGGCGAGCCTCTGTACCTGGATGTTAAGGATGCTTACTATGATGTTCAGGATCGTCCTATCATCGTAGGCGGCCGTTACGGTCTGGGTTCACACGATACCACCCCCGCTCAGATTATCAGCGTATTCAACAATCTGGCTATGCCGGAGCCCAAGAACCACTTCACCATCGGTATTGTTGATGATGTTACATTCACTTCACTGCCTGAGGTTGAGGAGATTGCACTGGGTGGTGCAGGCATGTTCCAGGCTAAGTTCTACGGTCTGGGTGCCGACGGTACTGTAGGTGCCAACAAGAACTCAGTAAAGATTATCGGTGACAACACTGACAAGTACTGCCAGGCTTATTTCTCATATGACTCAAAGAAGTCAGGCGGCTTTACCTGCTCACACCTGCGCTTTGGTGATACTCCTATCCGTTCAACATATCTGGTAACCACACCTAACTTTGTTGCATGCCACGTTCAGGCTTACCTGCACATGTACGATGTTACACGCGGTCTGCAGAAGAACGGTCAGTTCCT
>JAFZKA010000092.1 GCA_017551925.1 Bacteroidaceae bacterium
ACTGTCGGGAAGATTGATTTGGCAGCCATCAACCAGTCAACCCGTCCCAAGAAAAAGTCAAAGGAGGAAAAGAAAAAGGAGCGTGAGGCCAAGGAACTTCAGCGTCAGCAACAGCGTCAGCAGTTCAAGGAGTCGCTGATGAAGGAGATCAAGCCGGGTGAGAAATCACAGAACGGCGGTGGCGACCAGCCCCGTAAGAAAAACCGTGTCCGTATAGGCGGAGAGAAGGTAGATATCACCAAGGCTGAAAACTACAGCCAGAACGGCGGCGGTAATGAAGGCCGCAACCAGAACGCCCAGAAGGGTGGAGGCCGTAACGGCAAGGATCACCGTCACAACAAGTCTGAAAAGAACGAGTTTTCAAATGAGGATGTAAACCGTCAGATAAGGGATACCTTCTCATCATTCCAGAAGGGTAAGACCAAGTCTTCAAAGTACCGCAAAGACAAGCGTGAGCAGGTTCAGCAGCGTCAGATGGAGGCTCTGGAGCAGGAGATGGCAGAGAGCAAGGTATTGAAACTTACCGAGTTCGTGACAGCCAATGAACTTGCTACGATGATGAACATCCCTGTAACCCAGGTCATAGCAACCTGTATGAACGTGGGTATGATGGTATCAATCAACCAGCGTCTTGATGCCGAGACAATCAATATTGTGGCCGATGAGTACGGATTCACCACAGACTTTGTGAGTGCCGAGGTTGCCCAGCAGATCAGTGAGGAGGCTGATAAGGAGGAGGATCTGGTACCGCGCGCACCTATCGTAACCGTTATGGGTCACGTTGACCATGGTAAGACATCGCTGCTTGACTATATCCGCAAGTCAAACGTGATAGCCGGTGAGGCCGGTGGTATCACCCAGCACATAGGTGCATATAATGTAACACTTGAGGATGGACGTCACATTACGTTCCTTGATACTCCGGGTCATGAGGCATTTACAGCCATGCGTGCCCGTGGTGCCCAGGTAACAGATATAGCAATCATCATTGTTGCTGCCGATGACAATGTGATGCCTCAGACCAAGGAGGCCATTGCACACGCCACCGCAGCCGGTGTACCTATAGTATTCGCAATCAACAAGGTTGATAAACCCGCTGCTGATCCTGAGCGCATCAAGCAGGAACTGGCACAGATGAACTTCCTGGTTGAGGACTGGGGAGGCAAGTACCAGAGTCAGGACATATCGGCCAAGAAAGGTATAGGTGTTCCCGAACTTATGGAGAAGGTGCTGCTTGAGGCTGAGATGCTTGACCTTAAGGCCAACCCCAACCGCAAGGCTACAGGTACCATCATTGAGTCATCACTGGATAAGGGCCGCGGTTATGTGGCTACCGTGCTGGTTTCAAACGGTACCCTTAAGATGGGTGACATTGTGATTGCCGGAACATCATGGGGTAAGGTAAAGGCCATGTTCAATGAGCGTAACCAGAAACTCAAATCTGCGGCTCCTGCCGAGCCTGTTCTGATTCTGGGCTTGAACGGTGCTCCCCAGGCCGGTGTAAGTTTCCATGTGGTTGAGACTGAACGTGAGGCCCGTGAGATTACCAGCAAGCGTGAGCAGTTGCAGCGTGAGCAGGGTGTACGTACGGCACAGACTCTTACACTTGACGAGTTGGGCCGCCGTATCAAGATGGGTGATTTCCATGAACTCAACCTTATTGTCAAGGCCGATGTGGACGGATCTGTTGAGGCTTTGAGTGATTCACTCATCAAACTCTCCACACCGAATGTTCAGGTGAATGTAATCCATAAGGCCGTAGGTGCCATCTCTGAGAGTGATGTCAGTCTGGCCGCCGCATCAAACGCCATTATCATCGGCTTTGATGTACGTCCGTCAGGTGCTGCCAAGAGACTGGCTGAGCAGAATGATGTTGACATACGCATCTACTCTATCATCTATGATGCCATTGACGAGGTCAAGTCAGCCATGGAGGGCCTGCTTGCACCTAAGGTCAAGGAGGAGATTACATCAACCATTGAGGTTATGGAGGTGTTCCATATCTCAAAGGTCGGTATGGTAGCCGGTTGCCGTGTACGTGACGGTAAGGTGTCACGCAGCGACAAGGCCCGCGTAATCCGTGACGGTATTGTTATCCACACCGGTGATATCCAGGCCTTGAAACGTTTCAAGGACGATGTCAAGGAGGTTCCCACCGGAATGGAGTGCGGTATCAGTCTTGTATCATACAATGACATAAAAGAGGGTGATATGATTGAGACATTCACCCAGATTGAGGTAAAACAGACTCTTTAAGTTCAGGTAAAATTATGACTGTATTGGATTGCATTATCCTTTGCCTCCTGATAATCGGTATGGTTGTAGGCTTTATCAAAGGATTGACGAAACAGGCATTCACTGTGTTGGGACTTATCCTTGGAATTATTCTGGGAACACTGTTCTACAAACCCTTTGCTGATTTTCTGAGGGAAACAATGAATATGCCTGACAGACCTGCCAGTATCCTGGCGTTCTTCTTAATACTTATGGTTGTGCCTCTGATATGCGGTGTGCTGGGAAATCTGCTTTCAAAACTGATCCATTTTGCCAGTCTGGGTTTCATTGACAGAATCTTGGGTGCGGTTTTCGGAATACTCAAGTATCTGATAATAATGGGACTGTTGATTATGCTTATGGATATGACAGGTTTCTCTGACAAGATTATCAACAGGACAGAGAGAAAGCAGTCCAAGATGTATGTGTATGTAAGAAACGTTACAAGTTTCTGCCTGCATTGGACATGGGATAAGGTACAGGAAAGTGCAGAGGAACTTGTTCCTGAATTGAAAGACAAAAAAAGAAATACAGAAAAGACGGACCAACAAAAGGTTTGAAACAAGTGAAATCTGTAGAACAGGAGAACAGTCTCATAAGGGAAATCAGTGCCGAAAAGTACCGTTACGGCTTTACGACCGATGTACATACTGAGATAATAGACCGTGGCCTTACTGAGGACACGGTCCGTCTCATTTCGGAGCGTAAGGGTGAACCGGAGTGGCTGCTTGAGTTCCGGCTCAAGGCTTACCGCCACTGGCTTACCATGGAGATGCCGCACTGGGCGCATCTGGATATCCCTGAAATAGACTATCAGAACATATCATACTACGCTGATCCCACGGTAAAGAAAGAGGGTCCCAAGAACCTTGAGGAGATAGATCCTCAGGTTATGAAGACCTTTGACAAGTTGGGCATACCCCTTGAGGAGCGTCTGGCGCTGAGCGGTGGCGTAGCCGTTGATGCGGTTATGGACTCCGTATCGGTCAAGACCACATTCAAGAAGACACTGGCAGAGAAGGGTATCATATTCTGCTCAATGGGTGAGGCTGTCAGGAACCATCCTGACCTGATACATCAGTATCTGGGCAGCGTAGTCAATTACCGTGACAATTTCTTTGCCGCACTGAACAGCGCTGTTTTCAGTGACGGATCATTCGTCTATATACCCAAGGGCGTACGCTGTCCCATGGAACTCTCCACATATTTCCGCATAAACGCAGCCGGAACAGGTCAGTTTGAGCGTACCCTCATTGTGGCCGATGATGACAGTTACGTATCCTATCTGGAGGGTTGTACCGCACCTATGCGAGATGAGAACCAACTTCATGCCGCCATCGTTGAGATTGTGGTTCTGGACCGCGCTGAGGTCAAGTACAGCACCGTGCAGAACTGGTATCCGGGCGATGAGAACGGCAAGGGCGGTGTCTATAATTTTGTTACCAAGCGCGGACTCCTGAAGGGTGTTGACAGCAAACTGTCATGGACTCAGGTGGAGACCGGATCTGCCATAACATGGAAATACCCCAGTTGCGTGCTGCAGGGTGACGGCTCACAGGGTGAGTTCTACTCGGTGGCCCTTACCAACAACTGGCAGCAGGCCGATACGGGTACCAAGATGATACATATAGGCCGTAACACCAAGAGCACGGTTATAAGCAAGGGTATATCGGCCGGACACAGTCAGAACTCATATCGGGGGCTGATTAAAGTAGGTGAGCATGCAGACGGAGCCCGTAACTACAGCCAGTGTGATTCACTGCTGTTGGGGAGCCAGTGCGGAGCGCACACCTTCCCGTATATGGATGTAAAGAATGAGACTGCCATTGTGGAGCATGAGGCAACCACCTCCAAGATATCCGAGGATCAGTTGTTCTACTGCAACCAGCGTGGCATACCTATGGAACAGGCTATAGGCCTTATTGTTAACGGTTACGCCAAGGAGGTGCTCAATAAACTGCCTATGGAGTTTGCGGTCGAGGCACAGCGCCTGCTCTCGGTGTCACTTGAAAATACGGTAGGTTAATAACTATGATGCTAAAGATTGAAAACCTTGAAGCCGAAATAAACGGCAAACAGATATTGAAAGGCATAAACCTTGAGGTCAATGCCGGTGAGGTGCATGCCATAATGGGTCCTAACGGATCAGGCAAGAGCACTATGAGCAATGTGCTTGTGGGTCATCCTGCCTATCAGGTTACAGGCGGAAAAGCCACGTTCAAGGGCAAGGACCTGCTCTCCATGAGTGCCGAGGAGCGCAGCCATGAGGGCCTGTTCATGTCATTCCAGTATCCGGTTGAAATACCTGGCGTGAGCATGACCAATTTTATGCGTACCGCCATCAATGAGAAACGCAAGTACCTGGGCCTGCCGCCCATGGCTCCCACCGAGTTCCTCAAGTTCATCAAGGAGAAGCGTGACATGGTAAAACTTGACGCCAAGTTCATGAACCGCTCCGTGAATGAAGGTTTCAGCGGCGGTGAGAAAAAGCGTAACGAGATATTCCAGATGGCCATGCTTGAGCCGTCACTCAGCATACTTGACGAGACTGACTCAGGTCTTGACATTGACGCACTGCGTATTGTGGCCGACGGCGTAAACCGCCTTAAGACCCCTGAGACATCGGTAATAGTCATTACCCACTATCAGCGTCTGCTTGATTATATCAAGCCTGATATTGTTCACGTGCTTTATCAGGGCCGCATTATCAAGACTGCAGGTCCCGAACTGGCTCTTGAACTGGAGGAGCGCGGTTATGACTGGGTTATAAAGGAATTTGAGGAGTCACGGAATTGAGCAGTCACGGAGATGAGTGTTGAGAAAGGTTACATAGATATATTTCTCCAAAACAGGGCCCTTGTTGAGAAAGGCTCTGCGGGTATCATGAACTCTTTGCGTGACAAAGCCTTTGACTGCCTTGCACAGTACGGACTGCCGCATAACAGACTTGAAGAGTATCTGCATACTGATGTGTCAAAGTGGTTTGAGCCTGACTGGGGTATGAATCTGGCCCGTTTGGATATGCCCGTTGATTTTGCACAGGCTTTCAAGTGCAGTGTACCCAATTTGAGTACCCAACTCTATTTTCTGGCCAATGACGCCTTTGCAAGTTCAGATACGGCATCAAGGAGTATTCTTCCCGACGGCGTGTTTGCAGGCAGTCTGAAACAGGCTGCATTGGAACGTCCTGACCTGACCGATGGTTTTTACGGCAGGTTGGCCGACATGGACAAACCCGGTATCGCCGCTGTCAACACGCTGTTTGCACAAGACGGTTTCATGCTTTATGTACCCGATGGGGTTGTTTTGGATAAACCTTTGCAACTCATAACCCTGCTCAGTTCCAAGGTTGACCTGATGGTGAACCGCAGGATTCTGGTGGTTTTAGGCCGTGGGGCACAGGCAAAACTGCTTTTGTGCGATCATGCGCTGGATGCGAACAGTTATCTGACCACTCAGGTCATTGAAGTGTTCGCGGGGCAGGATTCCGCTCTTGAACTGTATGATCTTGAAGAGACGCATACTGCAAACCTGCGGGTGTCTGAACTGTATGTAAGTCAGGGCGCGGGCAGCAGGGTTGCAGTTGATAATCTTACGCTTCATAACGGCAGGACCCGCAACACGGTGTTCGTGACATTTGACGGACGGGGTGCCGAACTTTCATTGAACGGTATTGCCGTTGCAGATAAGAGTCAGCATGTTGACAATATGACATTCGTTGACCATCGTGTGGCAGACTGCACAAGCAATGAGCTCTTCAAGTATGTGCTTGACGATAGTTCTACAGGTGCATTTGCCGGTAAGGTGCTGGTACGTGAGGGTGCTCAGAATACATCGTCACAGCAGACCAACCGCAATATTTGCCTTACCCGTGAGGCCCGTATGTTCACCCAGCCCCAACTGGAGATATATGCCGATGACGTTAAGTGCAGTCATGGTGCCACTGTCGGTCAACTTGACGACAAGGCACTTTTCTATATGCGTCAGCGTGGTATCCCTGAGCAGGAGGCCCGTATGATGCTTATGCTCGCCTTTGTAGGTGAGGTTATAGGTAAGGTGGAACTGGAGCCGCTCCGTGACCGCCTGTACCGTCTTGTTGAGAAACGTTTCCGTGGCGAACTCACCCAGTGTGAAGGATGCCGTGCTTGCAGATAATATGATTGATGTAGAGAAAATACGCAGGGATTTTCCCATATTGGGACGTGAGGTATATGGTAAACCGCTTGTCTATTTTGATAATGCCGCCACTACCCAGAAACCCCGTTGTGTGATTGATTCCATAAGCGAGGCATACTGCAATGAGAACGCAAACGTTCATCGCGGTATCCATTTCCTGTCACAGCATGCTACTGATTTGATGGAATCAGCCCGTGACAAGGTTCGTCAGTTCATAGGTGCCGGCAGTACAGAGGAGATAATCTTTACCCGTGGAACTACAGAGAGCATAAACCTGCTTGCCAGTTCTTTCTCACGGGCATTCCTCAATAAGGGTGATGAGGTGATAATCTCGGGAATGGAGCACCACAGCAACATTGTGCCCTGGCAGATACAGTCTGAGATACACGGTTTCAAGATAAAGGTTATTCCTGTACTTGACAATGGAGAACTTGATCTTGAGGCATTCAAGACCCTTATTTCAGATAAGACACGTCTGGTAAGTATTACACACGTTTCAAATGTGTTGGGTACTGTTAATCCCGTCGCAGAGATAATCACCGAAGCTCATTCGCACGGTATTCCGGTGGCTGTTGACGGAGCGCAGTCAGTCCCTCACATCAAGGTGAACGTTCAGGAACTGGGTGCTGATTTCTATGCGTTCAGCGGTCATAAGATTTACGGCCCGACAGGTATCGGCGTACTATACGGACGTAAGGAACTGTTGGAGCAGATGCCTCCTTATCAGGGTGGCGGCGAGATGATAAAGCGCGTAACCTTTGAAAAGACCACATATAATGAGTTGCCTTACAAGTTTGAGGCAGGTACCCCTGATTACGTGGGCTCCATTGCTCTGGCCAAGGCATTGGATTATGTTCAGAGCATCGGGATAGACAACATTGCCGGTTATGAATCAGAACTTTGCAATTATGCGATTGAAAGGCTGAATTCAATTCCGGATATTAGGATTATAGGAAACGCCGGGCATCGTAGTGCGGTGGTTTCATTTCTTGTGGGCAATATCTACCCGTCTGATATGGGCACGTTGCTTGACCGTTTAGGTATAGCGGTGCGAACCGGACATCATTGTGCAGAGCCGCTTATGGACCGGATGGGCATTCCAGGTACGGTAAGAGCTTCATTTGCATTTTACAATACAAAAGCAGAAATCGATACTCTTGTGGCAGGCATAGAGCGCGTCAGAAAGATGTTTTGATTTTTTGTTATGCTGTTTTCTAAAAGAAAATACTATTTTTGCGCAGTTACTAATAAAACCAATTTTATGAAAAGACTATTTCTTTGCGTTGTAATGGCACTGTCATTCGGTGCATTCGCATTAACTTCCTGCGACAAGGAAAAGGAAAAGAGTGAAATAAAAGAAGAAATCAATAAGAATGGTCAAGGTGAGAGCGACAGACCGGATACTCTTAGCGTCGATACCGTCATCGTTCCTACCAAGTTCCTGCCTTTACCCCAGCAGCAGGCGTACTTCTCACAGGCTGTCAACGGTTTGGGACAGGCTGTTGACTTTAGCGGTATAGTCCGTAAGATGGCTTTGCTTTTCCAGGAAACCGGGTATGATATCAGTTGGGGAGAATTTATTGATGCTTTATGTGCCCAGGATGAGATTCTTGCAGGTAAACTGAATGCTTTGAGAGATATGACAGAGCAAGAGGAGTTATCTTTAGACTTTGAGGATTTGTATTTTGAGGCTGATGTTAAACTGATTGATTCAATTCTTGTTGATTCAACTGAATATAAACGCGTTATCTGGTATGCTCTTTACTTGGGTCATCCGGAAGAACATCTTGATAGTTCATTCTATGACAGTTATCTCGTAAAGGATACCGTCAAGTTCCCTGTCCTCATGAAGATTAATCATGAAGCAGACAGGATTAAACTGAATTTCAATTTTGGCGAGAATACCGCTGCAATTTCTTTAAAGTGCCAGGGTAACAGTGATGGCAGCATAGCAATTGAATCAGATTTTCTGGAATCCCAAAAGAACCATTATATTTCACTTCCTGGAATCGCTGAGTTCTCATTCAGCCTGAATGGTGATACTGTCATTTCATTGAATGCCGGTTTAAGCACTGATTTCAATGTACAGGCATCAAGGGTACTTGATCAGGAGAGTAATAAAATCAAGTTGAGAAATCTGGTATTTGACGGTAGTGATCTTGATCTGAATGCCTCTGCAAAACTTGATAATTATAATTTGTGGGCAAAGGCAAACTATGATGTTGAGAAAGGCCTTAAGGTAGGTTTTGCCGCCAGCATATATAATAATGAGGTCATTTCAGGTGATATCAGCGTCAATGGGGTAACCAACAAGGCTACCAACTGGGCTGAACCTCTTACTATTCTGGCATGGGCCGGAAATGCTACCAATTTGAAGGGTGCTGACTGCAATCTGAATATCAACAAAGATATGATTAAGATGCATTTGAGCATTGACAATCCGTTGCTGAATACTGATGCAGTGCAGTTGTTCAGTCTCTTGGCATTTGGGGATGAAAAGACGCCGGTACCGTCTGATTCAGCAATGAACAAGATGGTCGCATCAATCAATGAGTTGTTGAAAGGCGAGATTTATTTCAAAGGTTTTGAAGATCCCCAGGCTGTATTGAAGTTAGCATATACTCCGTCAACAAAAGGCGGTATAGGTGATCTTCTTAAGGGTATTCCTGCAAACTTTGAGAGATTCGGATTGCAAATTGGTTTTGAAACTTATAATGCTGAGGGTCAAAAGACGTTTGTTACGGTCAAAGAGTATTTCGGCAACATAGATTTCAAAGCAGTAGGTAAACAGATTGTGAATAAGTTCACTGAAGCCTTTGGTCCGGTGATATCTACTTTTTTCAGCAAGGAAGGAGTCAGAATAGACAATCATTCTGAGATTATTCTTGAGGATCTGTCAGGAAGTTATAAGTGAATGGAAGTCTTGAAATGAATAACAGCAAAGAGGCCGCCGGAATCTGGCGGCTTCTTTGTTTTTTGCACATTTTAAACAGATTCTTAATCGCTTGAGCGTTAAAAAATTGTACCTTTGCATCCTGAAAAAACGGAGGTAAAAAATCATTATATATATGAAACAGAAAGCACTTCTTATGATTCTTGACGGCTGGGGTATCGGAAACCGCTCCAAGGCCGATGTCATTTACAACACTCCTACTCCTTATATGGATTATCTGAACGCCAACTATCCTCATGCACAATTGCTAGCATCTGGTGAAAATGTTGGCCTGCCTGACGGTCAGATGGGTAACTCTGAGGTAGGTCACCTTAACATCGGTGCAGGTCGTGTTGTTTATCAGGATCTGGTAAAGGTAAATCGCGCCATTGCTGACGGCAGCATCCGCCGGAACAAGGAGATTGTATCGGCTTACAGTTACGCCAAGCAGAGCGGTAAGAAGTTGCATTTTATGGGTCTGGTATCAGACGGCGGTGTTCACAGTTCACTGGAACATCTGTTCTGCCTGACCGATATTGCCCGCGAGTATGGCATTGACAAGGCATACGTACATTGCTTCATGGATGGCCGTGATACTGATCCCAAGAGCGGCAAGGGTTTCATAGACCAACTGGTAAAGCGCGGTGACAAGGTTGCCACAATCATCGGCCGTTACTATGCAATGGACCGTGACAAGCGTTGGGAGCGCGTAAAGATAGCATATGACCAGTTGGTAAACGGTGAGGGCCGCAAGGCATCCGATATGGTCAAGGCTGTTGAGGAGTCATACGCAGAAGGTGTTACCGATGAGTTCATGAAACCTATCGTAAATGAGGCTTATGACAGCCGCATTGAGGAGGGTGATGCAGTGATTTTCTTCAACTTCCGTAATGACCGCGCCAAGGAACTGACTATTGTTCTTACCCAGAAGGATATGGATGCCGAGGGTATGCACACTATTCCCGGTTTGCAGTACTACTGCCTGACTCCGTATGATGCATCATTTACCGGTGTTCACATTCTGTTCGATAAGGAGAACGTGAACAATACTCTTGGTGAGTATATCTCATCACAGAACCTCAAGCAGTTGCACATTGCCGAGACTGAGAAGTATGCACACGTTACATTCTTCCTGAACGGCGGCCGCGAACTTCCGTTTGAGGGTGAGGACCGTATCCTGGTTCCTTCACCCAAGGTTGCCACATATGACCTGCAGCCCGAGATGAGCGCTTACATCGTTCGTGACAAGCTGGTTGAGGCCATCGGTACTGACAAGTATGACTTTATCGTGGTGAACTTTGCAAACGGCGATATGGTTGGTCATACCGGCGTTTATGAGGCTATCGAGAAGGCTGTAGTTGCTGTCGATGCCTGCGTTCATGATGTTATTGAGGCTGCCAAGGCTCATAACTATGAGGCTATCATCATTGCCGACCACGGTAATGCCGACAATGCTGTAAATGTTGATGGCACTCCAAATACAGCACACTCTCTGAATCCGGTTCCTGTTATCTATGTGACTCCGCGCAAGGACGCCAAGGTAGAGTCCGGTATTCTGGCCGATGTGGCTCCCTCAATTCTCACAATCATGGGCCTGCCCATTCCTGCTGAGATGACAGGTAAAGTTCTTGTAAAATAATAATCAATAAGTTATAACCAATACCGGCGGTCTGAAAACAGTTCCGCCGGTTTCTTGTTTTTTCAACTAAAATGAAACTTATTCCCATATACACCTGGAACCGCAGTGTTCTTGAATTCAACCGCAAGCGTGACCGCCTGTCACATCAACCCTGGTTTCAGGGTGTAATACTTTTGTTATGTGTCATTGTGGCAATGCTGTTGGCTAATCTGCCCGTGACGCGTTTCTATTATCATGCTTTTCTGGAAACCAGTGTTCAGATTCATTTCCAGAGCCCTGACGGCAGGGTTGACTGGCTTTTTCCGCACGGCATGACCATAGAGAAAATCATCAATGACGTATTGATGGTGGTTTTCTTCTTTACCGTTGGTCTGGAGATAAAACGTGAGGTCGCTCACGGTGAACTGTCATCGGTCAAGAAGGCATTGCTTCCGGTTATTGCCGCATTCGGCGGTGTCATCATGCCGGCATTACTCTATACTTTGGTGAACCATGGTACTGTAGAGGCTTCGGGTTGGGGTATTCCTACTGCCACTGATATTGCGTTTGCCGTGTGCATACTTTCAGTATTGGGTGACAGGGTTCCGGTTTCACTCAAGGTATTCCTTACCGCTCTTGCCATTGCCGATGACCTTATTGCCATTCTTGTGGTGGCATTCTTCTACGGCGGGCATATCAACCTGCTCCTGCTGGCCTTATCGTTTGTGGTGATATTCGTTGCATGGCTGTTCAAGCATTTCGGGCAGAAGCATGTGTGGGTATATCTGCTGCTGGCTACTATGGTATGGGTGCTGTTCTACTACTCAGGCATCCATGCCACGATGTCGGGCGTGGTGATGGCATTCATCATTCCTTCAAAAGCCCGTTATGAGCGTTCATACGTGCTGCACAAAATCAAGTTCTTTTCACAGAAACTGCTCTCTTTTGATCAGATTGATGACGAGACCATGTTCCCCAACGGTCCGCAGCGCCATTTCCTGCGTCGCATACACCAGACAGCATACGGTTCTCTCAATATGAGTTACCGTGTGGAGCATGCGCTTTCACCTTGGGTCAATTACCTCATTATGCCTATTTTCGCTTTGGCAAATGCGGGCGTGGAGATTCCTGACCTCTCTTATTTCAACATCTTCAATATGTCAGGTGTTACAGGTGGAGTGGGGCTAGGAATATTCTTGGGACTTGTGCTGGGCAAGCCGCTCGGCATAACGCTTTTCAGTTTCGCGGCTATCAAGACCAAACTTTGTGATATGCCTGAAAAAGCCGGTTGGGCCATGTTCTTTGCAGTGGCCTGCCTGGGTGGCATCGGCTTTACAATGTCTATTTTTGTGGATACCCTGTCATTCCAGGATGCCGCTCAGATGGAGGAGATGAGAAACGCCGGCAAGATAGCAATCCTGATGGGCTCGCTTGCTGCCGGAGTTTTAGGATCACTTCTGATAAAAGCGGTATCATCAGTTAATCAGGGTGAAAAACACACAAATTGAGTTTTTTTTAGAGTTTTATTGGTTTATTGATTAATTAAACTATATTTGCGTATTATTCTGTTTTTTAATTAATACGATGGGCGTAAAGATACTTAGCGTCGATGACGAGACCGATCTCGAGTTGCTTTTGACGCAATATTTCAGGAGAAAAATTAGAAAGGGCGAATATGAATTCTTCTTTGCCCATAACGGACTTGAGGCACTCCAGGTCCTGCTGAAAAATCCCGACATAGCCATAATCCTGTCAGATATCAATATGCCAGAGATGGATGGACTCACTCTTTTGACCAAGATCAACGAGATGCGTAATCCTTCACTCAAGTGTATAATGGTAAGTGCTTACGGTGATATGGACAACATACGTCAAGCCATGAACAATGGCGCGTTTGACTTTGCCACCAAGCCTATTGATCTGGATGACCTGCAACTTACCATAGACAAGGCCATTGAGCAGATTGAATATGTCAGGAATGCTCAAAAGGAACATTCGCAACTTATTGACATACAGAGTGACCTTACTGTAGCCCGTGAGATCCAGCATGCCATACTGCCCCGTTCTTTCAAATTGGGAATGGACGATGCTGATATGGTTGATATATATGCAAGCATGCTTGCGGCCAAGGATGTAGGCGGTGATTTCTATGATTTCTTTCCGATTGATGACCATCGCATAGGATTTACCATAGCCGATGTCAGCGGCAAGGGAGTGCCGGCAGCAATCTTTATGGCTGTAAGCCGTACTCTCATCAAGGCTACCGGTTTGCGGGACCTGCCCTCAAACGAGTGTATCAGAACCGTGAATGATATGCTGTGCGGCGAGAGCGTGGATTCAATGTTCGTGACGGTTTTCTACGGTATATATGACTTGAAGACCGGTGTCATTGATTATACCAATGCCGGACACAATCCACCGTATATACTTCATGCTGACGGTTCGGTAGAGATGTTGCAGTCAGCCTGCAATCTTGTGCTTGGAGCAATTGAGGGCTTGTCTTTCCAGCAGGAATCATTGCAACTTAATCCCGGCGATACTTTAATAATGTACACCGATGGTGTGACAGAGGCCGAGAATATTGACCACGCACAATTCGGTGAATCCAGAACAGAGGCTACATTGGCTGAACTGAAAGGAGCAAGCAGCAAACAGATTGTTGATACTCTCAATGCCAAAGTCAAAGAGTTTGTTGACGGCGCTCCCCAGAGTGATGATATTACCCAGTTAGTAATTCGCAGAAAGTGAAGAACCGTTCCTACATATTCACTGTTCTGACAGCATTGGCAGTTGTCGTATTTGCCTTGTTGTTGGGATTCTACCTTGGTAAGGTCAAGTCCAGGGGTGAAATTGCCCATCTGCAGGATGAACTCGGACGTATGGAGGCCGCCCAGAAGGATGCCGCCATTGTGAAGCGTGTAAGTCAGCAGATGGAGGATATTGCTTATCAGCAGAAAGCCATATCAGATCAGCAGCGTGACCGTGCTGAGGAGCAATCGGCTCTTGCCACCCGGAATGCCGAGCGTGCAGAGATGGAGAGCCGTGCGGCCCGTGCGGCTGAGTTGAAGGCAAATGCTGCAGCCGAAACCGCAGAGCAGGAGCGTGCCAATGCAGAGAGACAGCAGGAGATAGCATTGGAACAGCGTGATGAGGCCACTCATGCCAAGAATGTGGCCGATACCCTTAACCGCCGTACTCAGGCCCGCAGCCTGGCCGTAAGTTCACAGGTAAGACGTGAGGCCGGCGAGGAGGAGGTTGCCGACCTGTTGGCATACGGAAGTTGGTATTTCTTAAAGAACAACCGCGGTAACCAATATTACTCCGATACATTCAAGTCACTGACTCTTGCTACAGAGGGGATTGCACGTCACAAGATGCGTGAGAACGGTGGTGTCAATGCCATATCCGCGTTGCCCGGCAGTGGTGAACAATGTGTTGCAGTTACAAATTACGGAGAGGTGGAGTGGCTGACGGTTACATATGGTAGTGACGGCAGAAACATTTCATCAAGGTCTTTGCTGTTCAACAGCGACTTTGATTTCCGTGATGTGGTTGCTGAAAGCCAGAGGATATATGCTATTTCAGTAAACGGACCTTTGTGCATTCTTGATTTTAAGGGTAATCTGACTACAGTCCAAATGGCCAGTGACAATTACTTTAAACTGATTAAGGTAAATGACAGACTGCTCATAGCTGGGCGTCACAGTCTGTGCTGGTTCAGTGACGGTAAGATATCCGGCAGGATGGAACTGAACAGGGAGTTATCGGCAATAGTGGAGAGAGAGGGTGTTATCTGCCTTTTCTATGCTGACGGCTCATATGCAGAGATGAGTACGCAGGGTCGTATTGAGCAGAAAACTCCGTTGCTCAGTATGCCGGTGACCGCCGCATATTATGACAGCAAATCGGGATGCCTGCTGCTTGGGGTTAAGGACGGAACGGTGTATCCCGTAAACAAATACAACCGCGTGATAGAAATACTGGCAGCCCATAAGGCCAAATGTGCCAGCATAACCATGCTTGACGGCATAGTGATATCGGGCGGATATGACAAATCAGTGTTTATATGGTGCATGGACAACCTTCTGTTTGAGAGCGGCCTTAATTTCCGTGAGGAGATGGAACTCAAGGAGAATGTGACCAATCGTGTGATGAAATCAAACGAGATACCGACTGAATGGCTGGTACCGGTTGATTATAACTTTGACGGATGGACACTTTCTGTTTGCGGTGACGCTGACGGGAAATCCGTTTGGGTAGGTACATCGGCAGGAAATGTAATGTTCATGAACACATCGGCCGATGACATGGCCCGTCAACTGCACAATAAGATTAACAGGAATCTGACACAACAGGAGTGGATCCGCTATGTTGGTGTCTCAATCCCATATATGGAGTTCAAATGAAAAGGATTGTTTATCATATCATGCTGATAACCGCCGTCCTGCTTGGTACATTGCAGACTGCGGCCCGGAATATCGATGATGCCGATATGGGTATCCCGTTCTTTGAGAACTTCACTGCCAGTCAGTATAATGCCCACAACCGTAACTTTGACGTTGTCTGTGACAAAGAGGGACATACTTTCTTTGCAAACTTTGAGGGCCTTCTGGTCTATGACAATGTTGAGTGGAGGATTGTACATACTCCCGATATATCCCGTGTTGTTGGTGTCAGCATTGACGATGAAGGGAATATCAGGTTTGAGGGAGTGTCTGTGACCGGATATGTTGAATCTGTTGACGGTGATTCCATACGTGTTTTCTATACCAGGAATGACGGAAACGCTTCTCAGTCGGTTTCTGGTCAGAACGGCAAGAATGAGGCTGAAGTTGACAGATGGAACAATATTGAGGTATATCAGCGTCTGAGGCTCTCTGACAGCCGCATTCTGCTTGCCACGGCAACTGACGGCGTCATTGCTGTTGATGCCGGTGGAAATGAGATATGGCGAGTCACCGTTGACAACGGACTTTGTTCCAACAGTATTACAAGACTGTCTTATGACGGCAAGGGAACGGTCTGGGGTGCTACAGACAACGGCGTTTTCCGTATGTCCGTTCAGGAGAATTATACCCGATTCGGTGAGAAAGAGGGCTTGCGCGGACAGGTTTCGTGTATTGCCAGGTCCGGCGGCAGTCTTATCGTGGGAACTTTCCAGGGCTTGTACCGTCTTGAGGGGCAGAGATTCAATCTTATAGACAACGTAACCCATGCATGCTGGCAGATGCAGGAATCCGGCGATATTCTGTATGTGGCAACCCAGAACGGTATATATGAATACAGCAACGGTCATGCACGACAGTTGACAAAACAGTTTACCCTGTCAGTCATGGTGATGGATGACGGAACCTTACTGGCTGGAGAACTGGAGCGAGTCTGTCTGTATAAAGGCGGTGAGGTACTGCAGGTGATAGGCGAGATTCCGAACATTACCCGTTTCAAGAGGGATGGGCAGCGCGGTTTGTGGGCAATGTCACTCTCAGGTGAATACTATTATTTTGAGGCCGGAACAGACGGTTTTCAGAAGATGTCTGATGGTCCTATATCAAAACTCTTTGAGTATGAAGACAATGCCGGCAATATCTGGCAGTGCTATGACAATGGCTTAGGCCTGCGTTATGACAATATGCCCGATGCCTTGAAAACCAGGATTGAGCCTTTCAGCAATTACAGTATTCAGGCCATGCTGGTTGATAACGGCATAATCTGGATTGCCGACAACAAGAGTCTGATCCGTTTCAATATGGACCGGAGTCTATCTACTCCTCTGGGCGAGCCTGAACTTTTTATACGTGAGTTCAATCTGGATGGGCGTGATTTGAATATTTCATTCTCAAATGACAAGTATGACGCCATAGGGCAGCCTCTTTACAGTTATCGTCTTCAGGATGGAAACGAATGGTCCAGATGGGACAATCAGCAGCGGTTCCTGTTTGCCAATCTTGGTTACGGTAATTATCAGGTATCAGTACGCTCAATTGATGTATTCGGACAGATAAGTGAGAGCAATCCCATAGATTTCAGGATACCTTATCCGTTCTTTATGCGATGGTATGCTTTGCTGTTCTATTTCCTTATCATCGTATTGATTGTTTTCCAGTGGTTCAAATACCGCATGCGTCGTCTGAAAGAGGAACAGCAGCGCCTTGAGGCAATTGTCGATGAGCGCACCAAGGAGGTGGTTAAGCAGAAAAACGAGATTGAAGCCCAGAGGGATGAGATTGAGGAGAAATCACACAAACTTGAAGAGACGCTCGGAGAACTCCGTTCCGCTCAGGACAAATTGCTCAGACAGGAGCGTGAGGCTGCTATCGGTAAGTTGACCAAAGGTCTGATTGACCGTATCCTCAACCCCATGAACTATATCAACAATTTTGCCCATCTTACCCTGGGATTGTCAAAAGAGATGAGGGACAACATTGAGGATGAAAAAGATAACATTACTTCTGACGTATATGAGGATTCCGTTGACGTAATGGATATGATGAAAACCAATCTTGAAAAGATAGAGCAGCACGGAATATCCACTACACGAACCTTGAAGGCCATGGAGGAGATGCTTAAGGAGCGTTCGCAAAAGATAGAATCCACTGATGTGGCTCAGTTGTGTCAACAGAGCATTGAAAAGATCAGGAATTATTGCGCCGATGATATTGCTTCACTTGGCATAAATGTGGAATGTGTGCGTCCGTCAGAGTCTGTTATGGCCGATGTCGTGGCAGATCAATTGAGCAGAACCATATTGTCAATGCTTTCAAACAGCATTTATGCCATCAGAAAGAAGGCAGAGAAAGGCACTGTGTACAAACCGGAATTGAAACTGACCGTCAGGAAAGGTCAAGACGGTAAAGGAACTGAAATATTGGTTTATGACAACGGTATTGGTATTGAACCGAGTATCCTTGACAAGATATTTGATCCGTTCTTTACCACTAAACCTACGGCTGAGGCTCCTGGCGTAGGTCTTTACCTGAGTCAGCAGATTATACATGATATTGGCGGAAACATAACCGTCAATTCAGTGAAAGATGAGTTTACCGAATTTGTAATCTCATTACCTTAACGTTTTCTTGACCTCAAACCAATTATGATTATGGAACAGGATATTGAAAATCTCAGACAGCAGGTGGATTACTTGCAGGAGCAGTTGCACAAGCAGGAAAAAATGGCCTCATTGGGACTGCTCAGTGCCGGTATTGCACATGAGATACAGAATCCTCTGAATTTTGTGATTAATTTCAGCAAGATGTCAGTCAAGTTGCTGGAACAGTTGCATGAGGTGATAGATGATTGTTCAGATAAACTGTCTGAAGATGATGCTGCAGACATGGAGGACATCTCTGCTGACCTCAAGGAGAATCTGTCCAAGATTCAGGAGCATGGCGAACGTGCCATCAGTATTATCAGGGGTATCCTGTTGCACAGTCGCGGTAAAGCCGGTGAATTCCTGCCTACTGATGTAGGGCAGTTGGTACATGAGTATGTATGGCTCAGTTATCATGCCATGCGTGCAAATGACAAGAGTTTCAACATATCCATTCATGAGGATATCCAGGAGGGTATGCCTCAGATAATGGTGATTCCTCAGGATCTGAGCCGTGCAATACTTAATGTAATGAACAATGCCTGTTACACTGTTAAGGAGAGGGCTGCTCTTGAGGGTGACAGTTACATGCCTGCAATTGAGGTCAAGGTTGCGCTGAAGCAGGCCGATGGTTCATCTGAACTGCGGATAGACATTAAGGATAACGGAATGGGTATGTCTAAAGAGGTCCAGGCCAAGATATACGAAAATTTCTTTACCACCAAGCCGGCAGGCCAGGGTACCGGACTGGGTATGGCCATTACAAATGAAATCATAACAAAGAATCATAACGGACAAATACTCCTGGAGTCAGAGCCCAAGGTTGGAACAACCTTCTCATTCATCATTCCTGTAAAAACTGTAAAATGAGGACTAAACGATTCATATATACTTTTTTTCTCCTGCTCCTTACGTGTGCAGTCAAGTCTCAGAATGACAGTCGTCTGTATGAGTCGGCCATGGAGGCTTATGAATTCGGCCTTTTTGAAAGGGCTGACTCTCTGTTACGTGATTCTGTGGATATATTTAAGGGAGAGACCAGAATCGGTGTGTTAAGGCTGCTTGCACTGAGCAATTTGAATATGGACAAGCCTGCGGTGGCTGAAACATGGGTGTCACGTTTGTTGGCAGTAGATCCGTACTACAGGGTATATAATGATGTACCCCGTTTTACTGATATGGTGGAGAGAATGAAAAAAGGAAAGACCGCCACTATCACCACTGCATCAAGTCATGAGGAGTCCCTGAATGAGGTACCTGTGCCTGTAACCCTGATTACGGAACAGATGATCAAGGATTGCGGAGCAGACAACCTTAGGGATGTGCTGGCAACCTATGTGCCGGGCATGAATATAATTGAGGGAAACAGCGAGATGAATATAACCATGCACGGCATATATTCATCGCGACAGGAGAAGATGCTCATCATGATAAACGGTCATCGTCTTAACGGACGTTCATCAAATGCACAGGCACCTGACTATGGTATCAGTCTGGATAAGGTAAAGCAGATAGAGGTTCTTCGCGGTCCGGCATCGTCTCTTTATGGAAATGTGGCCCTTACCGCTGTGGTCAATATTATCGTAAAGGAAGGAAGAGATATTGACGGCAGTGAACTGACCGGCAGTGCCGGCAGTTTCTCGACATACAGGGCAGGAGGACTGCTTGGTTATAACCGTCTGGGCGTTGACCTCACAATGTGGGCATCAATCTATACATCCGAAGGCGAACGCTACAATTACACACCCTCAAGTACTGGTGTCTGGAGATTGTATCCGCTTGACGGTTATGCAACAGCACAAGGATTCAATTATAAACCCTCTTATGACGTCGGTGCCATTTTCAAGTGGAATGACAGTTGGAGCCTTTATACCAATCTCAAGTACTGCAAGATGACTCCTAACCATACTTTCACCGTTGCCAGCCTGACAGCACCCTCCACTTATGATGCCTACCGCCGGCTTGACGGCCAAAAGCCGGGCCATGGCCGTACTACATGGCATAACGACTTGAATTTCAAGCAGCAGTGGGGAAAATGGGAGGTTGATGCTTCGGTATATGTGGATATTGATGAATATAAGGATTACGATATTGTAGGTGACAGTCTCCCTGGAATCACGGTACCGCTTCCGCCAACCGAGTATCTGAGTCAGATTGTGTTGACAAAAGGTTCCTATCAACGTACCAAGTGGAATGATTATACCTATGGTTTGACAATGAAAACTGACTATGGGTATAATCTGCGCAGATTTGGCGAAGGTGATTTCCTGTTCGGAGTGCAGTGGGAGAGATACACACTATTCTCATCAGACCTGATATTGGGTGACCAGTTTGACCGTATCCTGGCGAGTCAGGCTGAACGCGCAACCCAGATTACATTCGGTCATGAGACTCTGTTCTCAGGTTTTGCACAATTGAAACATGTATTCTCAAGGAGATGGATCCTGAACGCAGGTATGCGTTTTGACTATAAGGTACGATTCAATGAAACAAGCCAGACTGCATTCAGTCCCCGAATGGCTTTGATTTATTCTCCCAATGTATGGAGTTTCAAACTCTCTTACTCGCGTTCATTTGTTGATGCGCCCTACCTTTATCGGGCCAGCACCATCGCCTCATACCGCGGTGGTGTTGACCTGAAGCCTGAGATTATGAATGCCGTGCAGTTATCGGCTATCTATGCCAACCCCAACTCACCGTTTTCATATGACGGTAATGTATTCTACAACCTGTTGACAGACCTTATTTATTATGACAAGGGTGCAGACAGGGACCAGCCTGCCTATCTGAATGCAGGTAGTCTGAACCTGTTCGGTGTTGAGAATGTTCTTGCATATAAAAGCAATAAATTCAGAGGCCATCTGAATGTCACTTATATGCAGGTGCTTGAAGCTACAAAATATTCCACTACAGGAGAGCGTGTCAATTTAATTCCGTCGTTAACAGCAAATATGGTGCTGTCCAAATCAATAATCCAAAGGAACAGACAATCCGTTTGGGCAACCATGAAACTGGCATATGCGTCAGAACAGGTTATGATTGCCGACTCTTTCAAGGATGGAGCGCCATTCAAGGACGAGGAATACAAACTGGCAGCTACATTGATTCCTGATGTGTCTCTTAACTATAATATAGCCAATTGGAACTTCTGTTTGCAGTGCAAGAACATTTTCGACCAACATTATACCCGTGGAACTCTTTATAAAATAGATGTTCCCCAACTAAGCCGCCAGTGGTCCATCACCGCTAAACTGAAGTTAAAATGACTCCGTACAAGAGTATTACAGAACGCTTTGGACAGATTGTTCGTGAATACGGAATAAAAAGGGCTATTTCTTATAATGATATATCGTATTCTTACGCAGAACTGGAACATCTGACAGATATCTTAGCCTTTAAACTGTCAGACCGATATGCTCCGGGTACGCGCATAGGGTGTGAAATGTCACGAACCCAACTGTGGCCCGTAGCTCTGCTGGGTATAATCAAAGCCCGCTGCGTATATGTTCCGTTGGACAAGGCCAATCCGCAGGAACGTCTTGAACAGATAATAGATGACTGTAATATTGAGGTTATACTGCATGATACCGATGTTGAAGCGTTCCTTGCCTCAGTTGAAGAGCAGTCTCCTGAAATCCGACTGCCTCAGTGCCGACCGGATGATCTGGTATATATCATTTATACATCAGGCACTACCGGAATACCCAAAGGCGTTCCAATAAGGAATTTCCAGGCACTCATGATTGCTGAGAAAGCTATTGATTGTGTCTTTCACGCAGCACCGCAGGAAAAGGTGCTTCAGATAGCAAGCATCAATTTTCTGGTATCGTTGGTGGAGGCGTTCACTGCACTTCTTAACGGATGCCATCTGGTCATTGCGGGTGATGACGTAAAGAAAGACCCTCAGTTACTGCAGCAGTTCCTAAATGAGAATCAGGTGGTCAGGGCTTCGATAGCACCCGCTTTGCTGTCAGCATTCTCTCACACTCCGATGCCATTCCTTAAGACTATCGCGCTGATAGGCGAACCTGTTGCCCAGCGCGTCAGGGACTATTGGATGGCAAACCATCAGCTGGTCAACTGCTACGGCTTTACGGAGAGTGCGCTTTGCATTGCCACGGGTGTCTATGAACCCGGCAGCCCTGTCAATGACATCGGCACTCTCACCTCCTCTTTTGAGGGCTATATCCTGGATGAGAACATGAATGTGGTACCTGACGGCACTGCAGGTGAACTGTATGTAGGAGGCCCTTCATTGACTGAAGGTTATTGGAACCGTCCGGAACTTAACAGCACCCGGTTCATTGAGAACAGGTATTCTCATGATGAGAATCGCTGCAAGGTGTTGTATCGCACTGGTGACTGCATGGTCCGTACTCCGCAGGGACATCTGCTTTACAAAGGCAGGAGTGATGACCAGGTTAAGATAAGGGGTATGAGGATTGAGACACGTGAGGTGGAAATGGTGCTTGACTCATGCTCAGGTGTTGAGAAGTCTGTTGTGACCGCCCGTGAAATAAATGGTATTAAACGTCTTGTGGCTTATCTCAAGCCTTCAGGTTCAGTTGATACAGAACAGGTAAAGGCTCAGGTCGCAGCCAAACTGCCCGATTTCATGTGTCCGTCGGTTTATGTTATTGTTGATGATTTTCCTCTTACCCTGAACCGTAAGATTGACAAACGCAGACTTCCGGATCCTGTATGGGAAGTAACGGCAGAGAACAAAGACTTTTCTGTTACTGAGAACAGACTGGCTGATATCTGGGGCTCTCTTTTGGGGGTACGTCCACAGGCTGAAGATGATACGTTCCTCTCACTGGGAGGAGACTCTCTCTCTATCATGTACCTGGCAGGACTCATTGAAGAACAGTTCGGGGTGACAGTCAGCGTATCGGATCTACATCAGTTCCAGACACTTAAGGATCTGGCCGCATTTGTTGACAGACAAACCGGTTCTGGTCAGCAGGAAAATCATAGCCTGAATGAGAATACAGACAAGATACCGTTGCCTCTCTCCATCAAGGATCTGTGGCGTGAGTGTCAGATGTCTGAAATAATCAATGCCGCCTATCAGTTGTTGTATGAGTTCGTCTTTCCAGGGGATACTGACCTGTCTCTGCTTGAGCAGTCATGGAACATTTTCCTGGAGCGTCAGGAGGCAATGAGACTGATTTTCTATGTTGATAAGAATGACGTATTCGGCAAGATTCTTCAGCATGAATATGAACGTTTGCCGTTGTCTGACACTCTTACGGCAAGCGGTTTTTTTGAACAGGCCAGACATCAACTGGAACCTGAAGGCAGAAAACTGTATCGTACACAACTGATAAGACGCGGTGACGGAACATTCGGTCTTTGTGTGGCTCTTCATCATCTGATTACTGACGGACTTTCCTACCAGATTATCAGCAGCCAACTGAACCTTATATACAAGGCATTACTGAATAAAGAGCCGGTTACCTCAAAAGGAGTCTCATACAGGGAGTATCTTGAATGGAAAGTGAAATCGGAGATGAAGGATCTTGACAAGAAACATGCTTTCTGGAAAGAGTATCTTGACAAGTTGCCGCCTCTCTCCATCTCCATACGTGAAGGACAGCATGAAGGAGCGGGGATAGTGAAACTGCCTATGAATGATGAAAGCTGCCGCAGGCTGAATATGTTCTGCAAAAAGCATCAGGTGACGGTGACGAATGTTGTCCTTTCTGTTTATGGCTATGTAGTAGGCAAATATCTGAATCAGCCGGACTTTGTCATAGGTGTTGCTGCAACTGACCGTGAAGAGGCCAGATTCCTTAACACGGCAGGATATATGGTGTCAATGATTCCGGTCAGGACTCTGTCCTCTACGGACCAGAGTTTCAGTCTCTCGGTTGAAGCAATGAAGAGAGGCCTTCTTGATGCCCGCAAGCATCCGTTGCCTTTGAGCGACCTTATTGCGTCAGCCAACGTAGCAGACGGCAATTACTTCATGCGTATAGCTTATGCCATTGAGAATGAGAGACTGGATGTGCTTCTGGATGGGGTACGCCCGGAGAATCCGCCATTTCCGCTTGTGCTGTATGCTAGTCAGACATCCGATGAACTGACTCTGGCTTTACAGTACTCCAGGGTATTCTTCTGCGATGGGCAGATAAAAAGTATGGCCCATTGCCTTGTTCATGTGCTGGATGAACTGTTGACAGAACCTGACAAATCATTGGACCGCTGTTCGATGACTCAATATATCAGACCTGACGTTACAGATGTTTCCGGAATACCTACCCTGATGGAGAGGTTCTATGAGATTGCTCATGAACATCCGGAGTGGACGGCATATCGTTTTCAGGGACAGGATTACACTTATGGCGCCCTGAATGAGATGTCGGCTTCATTCTCTTCGGTCATGGAAGAGTTTCAGAATAACAGTAATTCACGCCAGATAGGTGTCTGTATCAATGACAGAAAATACCTGCTCCCCATAATAATGGGCCTTTTCAGACGTGGTGACTGTTATGTTCCTATTGATACTGCGTTGCCGGAGAAACGTATACGTCACATAATTGAGGACGCACAGTTGTCATATATCATTACCGATATTGAAATATCGGAACTGAAGGATGAGGTGACGCTTTTGTCACTGGATCCGCGGTGGTTTGAAAGACGTGACCATTTTGTTGAACAAACGCCCTCAAGAGATGCTGCAGCATATATCATCTTTACTTCAGGCTCTACGGGTAAACCCAAGGGTATTCCGATATCACAGGGTAATCTTGCAGTTTACTGTTCAAATTTTGTTAACCTGACTAAGATGCGTGCAGGTATGCGCGTACTCCAATATGCCAGTTTAGGTTTTGACGCTTCCGTTCTTGAAATGTTCCCGGCTTTGTCGGCCGGTGCAACGGTGGTGTTCCCCGAGCCGGAACAGAAAACATCAACTGAACTGCTCCTTTCATTTTTTGAAAACGAGCACATTGCTCTCTCGCTCATACCACCTTCACTGTTAGCGATATTGCCATACCGTGAACTGCCTGAGTTTGAGACTCTACTTGTCGGCGGTGAGGCAACTCCAAAGGATGTACAGGAACGGTGGCGGCAGGGACGTACTCTGATTAACGCATATGGACCTACTGAGAATACGGTTATGGCTACTGCCATGATAATGGATGACAAGACAGCATATAACAATATAGGTTATCCGTTATCTGGAGTCAATTGTTATGTGATGGATGAGAACAGGCGCGTTTTACCTGATTATGCCATAGGTGAACTCTATATCAGTGGCGCCCAACTTACTTCAGGATATCTAAACAATGATGAACAGAACAGGCTGCATTTCTTTGTGGACCCGTATAATCCCAATCAGATCCTTTACAGGTCGGGCGATAAGGTGATGCGTACGAGTGATGGTTCATTCCTGTTCCTGGGACGTGTGGATACCCAGATGAAGGTTCATGGATTCAGGATTGAAGTTTCTGAAATCATAAAGGTACTTGAGAATATACCTGATATCCGTCAGGCATACGTTACCGTAAGAAAGGAGACTGCCGATGCCACTCTTATAGCATACTGTATCCGTGAAGAGGATTCATCCATAACTGAGCAGGGGGTATTGGATATTATTTCAAATATACTTCCGCAGTATATGGTGCCGTCGGCTTTGATGTTTATCAAAGAGTTCCCGCTAAACCAGAGCAATAAGATTGATGTAAGCCGTTTGCCCATAAATTCACCGGAGAGCCTTATGGTACCTCCTTCAACCGCCGATGAGGCTATCATAGAAAAGGCCGTATGCGAGTTGCTTCATAAAGAGCATATAAGTGTCATAGCCAACCTGTTCTCTGAGGGGCTTACCTCAATTCTGGCCATGGTGCTGATTGGAGTATTGAAAGAACAGGGACTTCATTACAGTTATTCAGACATATACCGGTACCGTACTATCTGTGAATTGGCACGTCATGGACAATCCAAAACGTGGTTCTGGCATTCTTATTCACCATCCAAACCTGTTGTCATACTGGTATGCGGGTTCACGCCGGTATCACCGTTTTATGATGAGTATATCCGTCTGCTTGCCGATAAATACTCAATTCTTGTATTTGAGGCTTTTCCGGTCTATTATGCCACTCAGCAGCAAAAAGAGGCCGATGCAAAGGAGTATGTGGACTTTATGCTACAGATAGCCCGTCAGCAGATGAGCATCCGAAACTTTTCTGTATTTGCTGTTACGGGGCACTCTTTGGGCTCTGAACTGGGATTGCTTTTGGCTGAAAGGCTTCGCGGAGAATGCTGTCCTGACGTCAGGGTGCTGGCTATAGGCACATCACTTCTCAAAGACAGCCGCATCAATGCCTTTATAGGAGATGATAACATGACGCTCAGCCAGATGCTGTCATCTGTTCCCGCACTTCAATTTAAAGGTGATCTCAGGGTGGTGTTGGAAAACAAGCCTTCATCGTCTGTCATATTGAGCGGTGAGGTAGACCCTGAATTTGAAAAATATTCAGAGATTTATATCTCCAAAAACAACCAGTTGTGGAAGAAAACCTATCCAAAGGCTAAAATCCTGTCGCTTGATGCATCGCATTTTGACCTGTTGCAGAGTCAGTATCTGCCACAATTGGTGTCTTTATTGGATAAATAGAATTCTTATTCGGCTGAGAAATCGTCTTTGCCTACGCCGCACATAGGACATACAAAATCATCGGGTACCTGCTCCCATGGGGTGCCCGGTGCTATTCCGCCCTCAGGATAACCTACTTCGGGATCATACTCCCAACCGCACATATCGCATACATACTTACTCATAATCTTGATTGTTTAGGTTAATACTTATATGCAAACATACATAAAATCGGCAGATTTTTGTAAGTTTGTGTCTGCTAAATTTTTGGACTATGATAAAGAATCTGAGCGATAAAGTCAAGTACATAGGTGTTGATGACCTGGACCTGGACCTGTTTGAGAGTCAATATATTGTGCCAGAGGGTATGGCGTATAACTCATATGTTATCCTTGATGACAAGGTTGCCGTTATGGATACTGCCGATGCCCGCAAGGCTGATGAGTGGAAGTCAAATCTCCGTGAGGCTCTTGCCGGCCGCCAGCCGGACTATCTGGTAGTACATCACATGGAGCCTGATCACTCTGCCCTCATTGCCTGGGTGCTTGCGGAATTCCCCGCTCTGACTCTTGTGGCCAGCGCTAAGGCTATCCAGATGCTTGGCCAGTTCTTTGAGGATATTCAGGTTGAGGGCCGCACTCTGGCAGTCAAGGAGGGCTCTGTACTTGAACTGGGCAGTCACAGCCTTAAATTTATCGGTGCTCCCATGGTTCACTGGCCTGAGGTTATGGTATCATTTGATGAGGCCGACGGCGCTCTTTATAGTGCCGATGCATTCGGTAAGTTCGGCGCTCTGAACAAGTGCGGTTTCTATGGCCGTGATGATGAAGACTGGAGTTGTGAGGGCCGCCGTTACTATTTCAATATAGTAGGTAAATACGGTGCCCCGGTACGTACCCTGCTGGGTAAGGTTGCCGGGCTTGCTGTTAAGACCATTCGCCCTCTGCATGGTCCTATCCTTGAGGATAACCTCTCTGAATACATCAGCCTATATACAACATGGAGTAACTACGCTGTTGAGACTAAGGGCATTTTCATTGCATGCGCTTCAATACACGGCGGCACTATGGCGGCTGCAGAGAAACTGGCTGAGATACTGCGCGCAAAAGGTGCACCTCGAGTAGTTGTAAGTGATCTGTGCCGCAGTGATATAGCAGAGAATGTTGAGGATGCTTTCCGTCACTCAGTCATGGTTTGCTGCGCATCTTCTTATGACGCAGGTCTGTTCACTCCTATGTATGATTTCCTGCATCGGCTCCAGATCAAGGGCTACTGCAACCGTAAGGTTGCTCTGGTTGAGAACGGCTCGTGGGCTCCATCGGCCGGCCGCGTCATGAAGGAGATGCTTGGTGCAATGAACGGCATTGAGATAGTAGAACCTATGGTTACTATCAAGAGCCGCATGAAAGCCGCCGATATTCCTGCTCTTGAAGACTTAGCCTCAGCTCTTCTTTAATCAGCAAAAGCAGCAAAAGGGACGGTTCCTTCCG
>JAFZKA010000093.1 GCA_017551925.1 Bacteroidaceae bacterium
AAAAGAGCTTAAAGCCTATATTAAGTACTACAATAACGACCGAATCAAGTTGAGATTAAAAGGAAAGAGTCCGGTGCAATACCGAACTCTTTACCAGATAAATGTTTAATAAATCGTCCAACTTTTTGGGGTCACTTCAAACAGTCCCTTCTGTGTCATTTTTATTATATTTGCGCTAATAAAACCTACTCATATGAAAAGAATTATCTTGATTGCTGTGGCTGCGATGATGGTTATGTCATGCGGCAACAACACACAGAAAAAAAGTACTGAAACAACTGAAAGCAACGGAACTATGATTACAAAGACAACCCCTAACCCCGAGAACGCCCTGCGCGCTCAGCAGTTCCTCAAGGATGCAGGAACATATTATCTGGCAACTGTTGATGGTGACCAGCCTCATGTACGCCCGTTCGGCACAGCCGAGATTTTTGAGGGAAAACTCTACATCCAGACCGGTAAGGTCAAGAACGTCTATAAGCAAATAATTGCCAATCCTAAGGCTGAGATCTGCGCTTTCAAGGACGGCAAGTGGATTCGCATAGTCTGTGAACTTATTCCCGATGAGCGCGTCGCTGCCAAGAAGGATATGCTTGACAAGAACGAATCCCTGCGATCCATGTACAATGAGAATGATGACAACACTATTGTACTCTACATGCGCAACGCCACTGCCACAATCTCATCATTCACAGCCGATCCCGAAACCTTCACGTTCTAAAAATGTGCAATTGGGGACAGTCCCCAATTGCACATTTTTGCTGATTTAGCATTACCTTTAAACTACGCTTGAAGGTAAGCTGCGCCTCGGGATAAAAAAATAAACGAGTTTCTTTTTTCTCCTCTCGGCTTGCATTACCTTTGCAAACCTAAACAAAACAAGGGTGGAGAGCGAGAACAATTCAATAAGGGTTAAGGGTGCCAGAGTTAACAACCTGAAAAACATATCGGTTGATATTCCGCG
Organism: Bacteroidaceae bacterium; assembly: GCA_017551925.1. Taxonomy (GTDB): domain Bacteria; phylum Bacteroidota; class Bacteroidia; order Bacteroidales; family Bacteroidaceae; genus Colenecus. The sequence continues at coordinate 965 of JAFZKA010000093.1, forward strand.
CGATACCTTTACCGTAATAACGGGTCTTTCAGGGTCGGGTAAGTCATCACTTGCCTTTGATACGCTGTATGCCGAAGGTCAGCGCCGTTATGTGGAGTCACTCTCGTCATATGCGCGCCAGTTCCTGGGACGCATGAAGAAACCCGAATGCGATTTTATTGAAGGCCTGCCGCCAACGATTGCCATTGAACAGCGTGCCGGCAACCGCAATCCCCGCTCCACCGTTGGCACCCAAACTGAGATTTACGAGTACCTGAAACTGCTGTTTGCACGCATAGGCCGGACCATATCGCCCGTAAGCGGTAAAGAGGTACGCAAGCACAGCGTAGATGATGTTGTGGCGTTTGTGCTGGGGCAGCCCAAAGGCGTAAGGTTTACCGTGCTGGCTCCCCTACCCATTCGCGGCGGACGCAATCTGGAGGAGCAGTTGCGCACATCACTCAAGGAGGGCTTTACGCGCATCGAGCATAAGGCTGAGATGATCCGAATTGAGGATCTGTTAAATGATGACAAACACCTCAAGGAACTCTCATCACGCACCAAAGAGATTTACCTGCTGGTTGACCGCCTTACCACCGATGACAGCAAGGAGACACTGAGCCGCCTGACCGACTCTGTAGAGACTGCCTTCTATGAGGGTTCCGGCCAGTGCATGCTCCGTTTCTACGACACAAAAGATACCACTCTCCATACCTTCAGCAATAAGTTTGAGGCCGATGGAATCAAGTTCGAGGAGCCCACAGAGAACCTGTTCTCATTCAACTCGCCCGTAGGCGCCTGCCCCAAGTGTGAGGGATTCGGCCGTATAATAGGAATTGATGAGTCACTGGTCATACCCAACCGCGCGCTGAGCGTTTATGACGGTGCAGTGGTTTGCTGGCGCGGTGACAAGATGGTGGAGTGGAAGGATGATTTCATCCTGCATGCCCAGGAGCACAATTTCCCCATTTTCACTCCATACTATCAGTTGACCCAGGAGCAGAAAGATTACCTGTGGCACGGGAGCGGTCGCGGCAAGGATGAGCGCGGATGGGATGAGACCTGCATTGACACATTCTTTGATATGGTGGCCAAGAACCAGTACAAGATCCAGTACCGCGTTATGCTGGCCCGATATCGCGGCAAAACCGTCTGCCCGGAGTGTCACGGAATGCGCCTAAGGAAGGAGGCCGGATACGTACAGATAAACGGAACTTCAATCAACGACCTTGTTGAACTGCCCATATCAGAACTCAAAAAGTTCTTTGATAACCTTAAACTCACTGAACACGAGCAGCAGACCGCCAAGCGCCTGCTCATTGAGATAAACAGCCGCATACAGTTCATGCTTGATGTTGGGTTGGATTATTTGACTCTGAACCGTGCAAGCGCAACGCTGTCGGGCGGTGAGAGTCAGCGAATCAATCTGGTTACATCACTTGGCAGCAGCCTGATGGGATCACTTTACGTGCTTGACGAGCCCAGCATCGGCCTGCACAGTCGCGACACAGAAAAGTTGATAAAGGTTCTGCGCCAACTCCAGCAGATAGGCAACACCGTAGTTGTGGTGGAGCATGATGAGGAGATTATCCGCGCATCGGACTATATAATAGATGTGGGCCCCGAGGCCGGACGTCATGGAGGCGAGATAATCTATCAGGGACCCACCGACCAACTGGAAAACAACACTGACAGTTGGACAGTAAAGTATCTTACCGGCGTTGAGAGCATTCCAGTTCCGTCATCACGCCGCCCGTGGAACAACTACATTCTTGTAAAAGGTGCCCGCCAGAACAATCTGGACGGCATTGACGTTAAGTTCCCGCTCAACGTGATGACCGTTGTTACCGGCGTGAGCGGATCAGGCAAGAGTACGCTGGTGCGCGATGTGCTTTACCGCCACCTCAAGAACATATACAGCGAATCATCAGAGCGTCCGGGCGAATGTTTGGGCTTGGAAGGCGATATTCAGATGGTAAAAAGCGTGGAATTCGTTGATCAGGACCCCATTGGCAAGACCACCCGTTCCAACCCCGTGACCTATGTGAAGGCGTATGATGAGATACGCAAACTGTTTGCTGACCAGCCGCTTTCACACCAGATGGGATACCGCCCCACACATTTCTCATTCAACTCTGAAGGTGGGCGCTGCGAGGAGTGTAAGGGCGAGGGCGTTGTTACCGTATCCATGCAGTTCATGTCAGACCTGCAGATGGTGTGCGAGAGTTGTCACGGCCGCCGTTTCAAGAACGATGTGCTTGAGGTTACTTACAAGGGTAAGAACATCTGGGAGATACTGGAAATGACAGTGAACCAGGCCGTTGAGTTCTTCTCGGCCAATGACCCCGCCGAGCGCCGCATAGTCAAGAAACTGGAGCCGCTGCGCCAGGTTGGACTGGGTTACGTCAAACTTGGACAGTCATCATCAACCCTTTCAGGCGGTGAGAGCCAGCGCGTAAAACTGGCCTATTTCCTTAGTCTTGAAAAGGCTGACCCCACCATATTCATATTTGATGAGCCCACCACAGGCCTGCACTTCCACGATATCCGCAAACTGCTCGATGCATTTGACGCTCTTATCCGCCGCGGGCACACTGTAATCATCATCGAACACAACATGGATGTTATCAAGTGCGCCGACCACGTTATTGACCTTGGCCCCGAAGGCGGTGAGCGCGGCGGACACCTTGTGGTGTGCGGCACTCCTGAGCAGGTTGCTCAGTGCCCCGAATCCTACACCGGTCGCTTCCTGAAGGACAAACTTTGACACAAACGGTCCTTTTGTGTCAAAATATTAACTACATTTGCCTCTTGACTAATCATAATGCGTTATGGCAGAGAATGAAAAAGGCAAGATGAAAGCGTTTATGGAGCGCCTCAAGGTGTTTCTGACCAAAGATATCTGGTCATTTGATCTGTACAACAAAGGACCGTTGCGCCGCGCTATCGGCAATACAGTAAAGGCTATTGTCATTGCCATTCGCACATTCATTGATGACAGGGTCATGACCAAAGCGGCCGCCCTGACCTACTCCACTCTGTTCGCCATAGTGCCAATCCTGGCTCTGATATTCGCCATTGCACGCGGATTCGGGTTTGAGAACATTGTTACGAGTCTGCTTAAGAACGGTCTTATCGGTCAGAATGACACAGTTGATACTGTAATGAAATTCATTGACCAGTACATGCAGTACGTGTCAAGCGGAGCATTTATCGGTATCGGTCTGTTATTCCTGCTATTCTCTGTTTATTCACTGGCCGATGGCATTGAAGGAAATCTGAATGCAATCTGGCACGTAAAGAAAGCGCGCGGAATGGGCCGAAAAATAACTGACTATTTCTCACTGCTTCTGCTCATCCCGATAGGCATTATATGTTTGAGCGGTCTGTCTGTTCTGGCCAAATCCATTCTGAAAAGCATGGAGGGATTCCAGTTGCTTGGCGGATTCCTCAAGTTTATGATTAATGCGATACCTTATGCCGTGGCAGGTCTCATATTGACAGGTTTCTACATGTTCATGCCAAACACCAAGGTCAAATTCAAGTATGCCATAATTCCCGGTATCATTGCAGGTTGCCTTTTCCAGGCTTTACAGAACATCTATTTTCAGGGACAGTTCTCACTTTCAAGTTACAACGCCATATACGGAGGTTTTGCCGCACTGCCGTTGTTCCTGCTCTGGTGCAATATATCATGGGCTATAGTACTGTTCGGCTGCGAACTGGCTTACGTAAGTCAGAACAATGACAACTTTAACTATTTCAAGGAGCCCGATAAGATAAGCCGACGCCATGAAGATTTCTACTGCCTGATGGTCATGTCACTAATCTGCAAAAGATTCAACCGGAAACAGCCCGCTATGACTATGAAGGAGATTGTCAATGAGTTACAGATTCCACACCGCTATGTAATTACATCGTTAGACATACTTACTGATTCAGGACTGCTTGAAACAGTGATGCAGGGCGATGAACGCGAGCCGGCATACGTGCCGTCAACTGACACCACGTCACTCACTGTGGTAAATGTATTGGCTGCAATCAACTCAAGCGGTTACTGCGACCTTGATCATGCACTTGACAGCGAACTGCGTGATGCTTTGCTCAAGATTGACAATGAACGAAAGCACCTTTCCGGTGACATCTGGTCCACTCCCCTTGCCAATCTTTGACAGTTTGTCATAGCAAAACGGTTCGCTTATGCCATTTTGTCATATAACTCATATTGGCATCTGATTTGTCTTATATACTGCGAAGGTCGCCCGAAAGGGAGGCCGAGAAAAAAGCAAATGTTTAATTTAAAGTATAGGAGGTTACAACTATGTTACTCGCAAAAAGAAATCAGAACTACAACCAGAATTGGTTACCGAGTCTGTTCAACGATTTTATGAATGATGATTGGTTCACCACACGTACATCAACCGCAGTTCCTGCATTGAACGTGATTGAGAACGAAAAGGATTACGAACTTGAGTTCGCAGTTCCCGGCCTCAAGAAAGAGGAACTGAACCTGCAGGTCGATGCTGACGGTATCATGTCAATCTCAATGGCCAGAAAGAATGAGGAGAACAAGGAGGACAAGAAACGCAACTACATTCGTAGGGAGTTCACTTTCCAGGAGTTCAACCAGAGTTACATCCTGCCTGATGATGCTGACCGCGCCAAAATATCGGCAAAAGTTGAAAACGGCGTATTGACCATCAATGTTCCCAAACTGCCGGCAGAGAAACAGCCGCAGGCAATTCAGAACATAGCAATCTCATAAAATTCGGCTGATATGCAAATTAAAGGAAGACCTTATGGCCTTCCTTTTTTTTGTTTTAATAAATGATTTAGCATAAATTTGTGCTTCAGTATGTTATACTCAACTCAGGATCTGCTTTTCAGCGCAGCAACAACAGTACACGTAGTTGTTTCCATAATGGTCGCTGTTGTCAGGTGGGGTCACAGATGCGAACCTTACGCAAAGCACATGGACTACTATTACCCGGCCTGGAAAGCCATCATAGCCTGTTTCCTGACAAACATAATATTAAGCACCGCCATCTTTATGCCGAACGATGAGGACACCATTCTGCAAATGCGCATGATGTTCATAATGGGCTCACCGTTCTTTTGCGCCACACTGATGTTTGTCTATTTCGGCAAAAGCCTGAAAACAACAAAATGGCACAGACCCATAATCATAATGGCTTTGATATTCACATTGCTTATGGGAACATCAACCACTTTGGCGATAATCCCAGGTAATCAGATTATATATAAAAGCGTATTCTGCAAATGGCTGTTCTCATTTACAGGCGTAATGGCCCTGTTGTTTATGGCTTGCTTCATTCAGGCTCTCAGAATGATAATACGCGCCCTGCAGCGTTTCTCAGAAAGCAATTACTCCAACCCCGATGATTTCCCGCAGCAATACGCATCAGAGGTAATCTGGATTCCGGTCGTGAACGTATTAACCAGTTGGTGCGCCACATTCATAGGCACACAAACAGCACTATCCATAGGCTTGATTATCATTGCTGTGACTAACACCATTTTCCTCATTGGAGCCTTGTCACCACACAGATCCCTTGACGTTTCAAGACTGGAACAGGAAAGCAACAATCCCGCCGAACCGGAAATTGCCGATGAGCAGGAACCGGAGCCCGAAGCGATACTTGTCCAGACCAATGAAGAAACCATATCACAAGAGCGCAAAGAGGAAATTGCACGCACAATACGCCATTTTGTTGAAGACGAACAGGCATATCTTGACAATCACCTCACTCTGGCAAGTCTGTCACGCACATGCGGAATCAACCGAACCTATGTATCGCAGGTAATCAGCGAGCGCATGGGAGGTTTCTATACTTACGTCAACCGATGCCGTCTGGCTCACGCCGCCCAACTCAAGGTCCAGAACCCCGACGCATCAGTTGAAGAACTGGCTTCCGCATCAGGATTCGGCACCAGACAGACATATTACAACATCAGGCGTCAACTGGAAAATTAAACTGATTTTTGCTGTAAAATTCAGTAAAATTTACCGAGACTTTACATTTCGGTCAAATTCTTTACTCTGTTTGACAAAATCCGCCCAACATTTATACGCATTTTGACAAAGGGTTTTCAAAAAAGCCACAACTTTGCATCAGAAGCAAAAAACAAAAAAAGTCTAATAACAACTCTCGTTTCAATAGTCCTTTCCGAGTACAAGAGACCGACTAAGAGAATTAGTTGGTTTCTTATTTTTTTCACTATACAACAAAAAAGGTCCGGACTAAATCCGAACCTTTTTTATTTACCGGGAGTTGTAATTGGTTATCAATTCTCCCAATTTTCCTGAGTCTTGCGGATATAACTCTTGTAGCGGAGCTGAGCCATCTTCTGGGCCTCTGCAAAGAGTTCCTCAGCCTCGTTAGGATAAGCCTTCTTGACTGACAGGTAACGAACCTCACCCATCAGGAAGTCATGGAAGTTCTCCCAGTTAGGCTCCTTGGAGTCAAGTGAGAACGGATTCTTGCCTTCCTCAATGAGAGCGGGGTTGTAACGCCACAGATGCCAGTAACCGCACTCGACAGCCTTCTTCTCCTCGGCCTGGCTCTTACCCATACCGCCCTTGGCCTTAAGACCGTGGTTGATACATGGAGCGTAAGCAATTACGATTGAAGGACCGTGCCAAGCCTCAGCCTCACGGATAGCCTTGAGGCACTGAGCGTGATCGGCACCCATTGCAATCTGAGCAACATATACATAACCGTAAGTGGTGGCAATCATACCCAGATCCTTCTTGCGGATACGCTTACCCTGAGCAGCGAACTGAGCGATAGCACCCAGAGGAGTAGCCTTAGAGGCCTGACCGCCGGTATTTGAGTAAACCTCAGTATCCAGAACCAGGATGTTGACATCCTCACCGCTGGCAATTACGTGGTCAAGACCACCGTAACCTATATCGTATGATGCACCGTCACCACCGATGATCCACTGTGAACGCTTAACCAGGTAGTGGTCAAGAGTCTTAAGCTCAGTGCATACGGGGCAACCTGCGGCTGCACCTGCTGCAATCTGCTCACGCAGTTTAGGAGCAATCTCCTTGGTCTTGTCGGCATCATCCTTGTTGGCAATCCACTCGGCAGCAAGTTCCTTGTACTCAGCGCTTGTCTTGTCAGAATCAATCATCTCCTGGAGCAGTTTGGTAACGCGCTCTTTCATCTTCTTGTTACCCAGAGCCATACCCAGACCGAACTCGCAGAAGTCCTCAAACAGTGAGTTGTTGAATACAGGACCCTGACCCTTCTCATTCTTGGTGTAAGGAGTTGAAGGTATTGAAGCTGAATAGATTGATGAGCAACCGGTAGCGTTGGCAATCATCTGACGGTCACCGAACAGCTGTGAGAGCAGCTTGACGTACGGAGTCTCACCGCAACCTGAGCATGCACCTGAGAACTCGAACAGAGGCTGTGCGAACTGTGAGTTCTTGACGTTGCTCTTGATGTCAACCAGATCCTGCTTTGAAGGAACCTTAACCAGTTTGTCCCAATCGGCAGCCATCTTCTTCATATCGGCTGCATCGGGGTTGAACGGAACCATTGTGAGGGCCTTACCCAACTTAGGATTACCAGGGCAGATGTCAGCGCAGTTGCCGCAGCCAAGGCAGTCAAGTACTGAAGGCTCAATGATGAAGTGCATGCCCTTCATTGTAGCAGGAGCCTTCATCTCAATGGTATCAAGATTATCAAAGCCCTTAAGCTCATCATCGGTCAGAACAAACGGACGGATGGCAGCGTGAGGACAGATGTATGCGCACTGGTTACACTGTATACAGTTATCTTTGTTCCAAGCGGGAACGAAAGCCTCAACACCACGCTTCTCATAAGCGGCGGTGCCTACCATCCATGAACCATCGGCAGTACCGTTCTTGGCGAAATCAGAAACCTTCAGCAGGTCACCGGCCTGAGCGTTGATAGGACGAACCAGCTCCTTAACGAATGCGGGAGCATCATCCTTCTTAGCCTCATCATCAGGCAGGTTAGCCCACTCGGGCTTAACAGTGAACTGCTTGTACTCACCACCACGATCAATAGCGGCATAGTTCAGATCAACAACATCCTGACCCTTTGCGCCGTAAGACTTCAGGGCAGCAGCCTTCATCTTCTCAACTGCAAGTTCTACAGGGATAACCTCTGTGATGCGGAAGAAAGCAGACTGAAGGATGGTATTGGTACGGTTACCCAGACCAATCTCCTGAGCAATCTTGGTGGCGTTGATGGTATAAACAGTGATATTGTTCTTAGCGAAGTAACGCTTTACCTTGTTAGGCATGAACTTCTCCAGTTCCTCACCCTCAAAGATGGTGTTGAGCAGGAACTGACCGTTCTTCTGCAGACCGCGTGTAACATCGTACATGTGCAGGTAAGCCTGAACGTGGCATGCAACAAAGTTAGGTGTGGTTACCAGATAGGTGCTGCGGATAGGTGTGTCACCAAAACGCAGGTGTGAGCAGGTAAAGCCGCCTGACTTCTTTGAGTCATATGAGAAATAAGCCTGGCAATACTTATCGGTGTTGTCACCGATGATCTTAACTGAGTTCTTGTTGGCACCTACGGTACCGTCGGCACCAAGGCCGTAGAACTTGGCCTGGAACATACCGGCACCGCCAAGTGCAATCTCCTCAACCTCGGGCAGTGAAGTGAATGTAACATCATCAACAATACCGATGGTGAAGTGATTCTTGGGCTCGGGCATAGCCAGATTGTTGAATACGCTGATAATCTGAGCAGGAGTGGTATCGTGTGAACCCAGACCGTAGCGGCCGCCTACGATGAGAGGACGATCCTCAACATCATAATAAGCAGCCTTCACATCCAGATAGAGAGGCTCACCCTCGGCACCGGGCTCCTTAGTGCGGTCAAGAACGGCAATGCGCTTCACACTCTTGGGAACTGAAGCGAGCAGATGCTTGACTGAGAACGGACGATACAGATGAACCGATATCATACCCACCTTCTGGCCGTTTGCGTTCAGGTAGTCGATGGCCTCGCGGGCAGCATCGGTAGCTGAACCCATCAGGATGATCATGCGGTCAGCATCCTTGGCACCATAGTATGAGAACAGATGATACTCACGGCCGGTGATCTTTGAAATCTCACCCAGATATTTCTCAACAACCTCAGGAACTGCATCGTAGTACTGGTTGCAGGCCTCACGGTGTGTAAAGAATGTCTCGGGGTTCTCGGCTGTACCGCGAGTGATAGGACGCTCAGGTGACATTGCACGGTCACGGAAGCGCTTGATATACTCATCCTTAACCAACGGACGGATATCCTCCTGGTCCATCAGTTCAATCTTGTGGTACTCGTGTGATGTTCGGAAACCGTCAAAGAAGTTCACAAAAGGAACGCAGGTCTCCAGAGTTGCAAGGTGAGCAACAGCAGTCAGGTCCATAACCTCCTGGACAGAACCTTCGCAAAGCATTGCGAAACCTGTCTGGCGGCAAGCCATGACATCCTGATGGTCACCGAATATGCAGAGTGCGTGACTGGCCAGTGTGCGGGCCGAAACATCGAACACGCAAGGGATCAGTTCACCTCCAATCTTGTACATGTTAGGAATCATCAGCAGCAGACCCTATGATGCAGTGAAAGTGGTGGTGAGGGCACCTGCCTGCAACGAACCGTGAACGGCACCGGCGGCACCGGCCTCAGACTGCA
>JAFZKA010000006.1 GCA_017551925.1 Bacteroidaceae bacterium
ACGCAGCATAGACCAGGCGTTTGACGAGTGGAAGAACCGCCCATGGGCCCAGCATGTTACATTTGACCAGTTCTGCGAATGGCTGCTGCCATACAAGGTGGTAGAACTGCAGGAAATGGACAGTTGGCGTGATACTCTATCCACATTCTTTACATGGGGACTTAACAACATGGTCCATGACGATGATACGTATGAGACTACATTCAATGCTGTCCATACCGTAAGGAATGAGATAAACTGGCGCATACGCCCATATGGTCTGTTCAACCGCAAAGGCTACCCGTTGCTTAGTGCGGACCTGCTGCACAAACAGACGTTCGGCAACTGTCTGGATTACGTTACGTTGGCAGTACTGACCTACCGCAGTGTAGGCATACCGTGTGTAATAGACGAGACTCCATATTGGGGCCGCTATCGTGCAGGACACAGTTGGTACACCGTACTGAATAACCGCGGTGAGGAACTGACATCAGAATGGGATGTATCATCGGTGCCAGGAGGAGCGTTCTTTACAGATAAACGCATACCTAAGGTATATAGGAACACATACGCAATAAACCGTGACCGCCAGAAATACCTGAAGGAATCTACTTACAAGCATCCGTTCAGCATGTGCCAGAAAGATATCACGGCAGATTATTTCAACACATCAGATATAGAGATATCTATATTCAAGAACGTAAAGCTGGCAGAGAAGTATGTATATATAGCCACCTTTACCGGAATGAACACGGATTGGAGCGTGGTTGACTACGGAACGGTTAAGCGCGGAAAGGCACATTTTACAAGAATAGGCCGCAATGTCATGTATATAGCATTAGGCTATGACGGCACACAGTTGCGTCCTATATCACTGCCGTTCATTCTCCACACCAACGGTAGTATGGATTACATACAGTGTGATACAACTGAGACCCGCAGTGTTGACATACGGCGCAAGTACTACCAGTCAAACAATGTGGCCAAGATGCGCAAGCGTCTGCTTGGCGGACAGATACAGTGCTCCAAGACTGCTGACTTCAAGGAGCCTGTAACTCTATACACAATAGAAGACCTTAACATTCCTGATAAGATACCTGTAACAGCCGACCAGCCCTACCGCTACTGGCGCTATATGTCACCCAACGGCAGTTACGGCAGTATTGCCGAGTTGGCTTTCTTTGATTCAGATACTATAATGATGAAAGGAACTCCTATAAGCAACACTGGTGATGGTGGAGCAATAGGTCGCGCTTACGATGGCGACTGGCTCAGCAACTTTGAAACTGGTCAGGCTGACGGTAACTGGATAGGCATGGATATGGGTACGCCCAAATCTGTGGCATACGTAAGGATTGTACCGCGAAGCGATGATAATGATATTCACCCTGGAGATGTCTATGAAATGCGATATTGGAATGCAAATAACGAATGGACATCATGCGGGATACAGACCGCAGAAGGCAACACACTGCATTATGATAACATACCTAAGGGTGCGCTGATGTGGGTTAGTAACTATACTCGCGGTATGGATGAGAGGCCATTCCTTATAGATGATGACGGGAATGTGGTGTGGTGGTAAAATAGTTTGATTGATTAATAAACAAGGGTATTTTTAAACAAAGACAATTTTTATGAAACGGACTAACAAACTGAAAATGATTGCCGCTATGGCAGTGAGTGTTTTATCATTTACAATTACGGGTTGTAGTAGTGATGATTTTTATGGATTTGATTTCAATCTTGATGAATACAATAATACAAATAGCCTGTTAAAATTTAACAATGAACCTTTTTTAAATATTAGTACCTCAGATTTTAATAAAATGACGGATTCGGATTATAAGAATCTTAGTAACGCAATTTGCAGAATCAAAAACAATTATGGTAATGGAACATTATTGGAGACACAAAGCATTAACTATAACATTTCTGATTCATTGTTTTTGTTGGCATATTCAACTTTAGAGAATACACAAAATTTTTGTCTGTCTTTTACGAACAAGCTTAACAAAAGAGCCAAAACTAATAATAGAGAGGAATCTTTTGTGATATCAGGTAAAGATTGTGTCGGACAAGCTATTGCATATTCTCTATCCTTAGATATTGATAATACAAATAGTATTTTAGCCAACAAATTTAAAGATTACTATTCAAGTGGAGTGCCATATGAAAGTTTAGAAGATGCATTTGCTGAATGTAATGCCAACAATACACCTAATACAACATTATATGATACCAATACAAGTACAAGTAGCACAAAAGATGTTTTAATAATTAAACCAGAAGATGATGATTATCACGCCATGAATATTCTTTCAATACAGAATGATAATAATATTTATCATGTATATGCTCGTGACAAAAATTATAGTTCAGTTTGTTTCGATTTGTATGGATCTTCATTACCTCGATTATTTTGGAACGGAGGGAATAAATTTACTATGGTATGCTATCACCATTTGACAAAGAAAAAACCGTGACCGATGAGGTACTTTAATGTGAATTTTTTTTATTTTGTCATGGCTACAATCAGTGTGTTCTCCCATTGTTCGTACGCATCAACGGTCTGTGGCAGTGATTCAATTGTAGAGCATCGCATCAATCCTTTTCACTATGATAGCCATATATCGGTTGCTCATAATGGCACCATACATCAGTGTGATGAACTTATGTTCAAGATACTTACTGACAATACAGTAGAATTCGTGAATTATCGTGATGATTCCATTGTTCGCATAGATTCACTTATTATTCCTGAATATGTAATTATAAATGACAAATGCTATAAAGTGGTTGGTATAGCCGAGGGAGCTTTATCTAGAGATTTTGCCAATCTGATGGGTGTGCCGTATTATTCTGATCCTGATATGTCATATTTTGGTCCCTCATATCTTTTCATACCTTCGTCGGTCACTTACATTTCTCCTGGAGCGTTTTCAGGTAACATGAATCTTAAGACTATTGTCTTGAGTGAAGGTCTAGATTCAATAGGAGAACAAGCTTTCTGGGGTAGCGGAATATCTTCTTTGCATATACCCTCAACAGTAAAGATGATAAAAAATGGTGCTTTTGAGAACTGTATGTCTTTGCAATATATTATGGTAAGCCCAGAGAACAAAACTTATGATTCACGCGGTGATTGCAATGCAATTATAGAAAGTAAAATAGACTATATGAGCCTTACCTGCAGTAATACTGTATTTATTGATAATATAAAGCAAATCCGTGTAACCAATAACGTTTCAAGGGTCAAACTGAGTAAAAAAAACCGGTGTGAAGGAATAACTGTTGCTACATATACTCCCAAGGTTATCAATGCTAGAAGATGTTGTTCTCTTAAATGCTTAACCATCACCTTTAACCATGAATCTGAAATCAGTAAAGTGCTGCTTCCGGATAATTTAGAGTATTTATTAACAAGCAGAATAGATATAGATAGGATAAAAGGAAGGATAATGAAGAAGGGAGGGTTATTCAAGAAGGATGAACATTACACTGAAACAAGGATTTACAATCCGGAAGCAAACTTGCTTCAGATAAAAATAGAACGTTCCTCTGCCAGAAATGAAGGGTTATGAATAACAATATTTGCTCATCTTCGAATATGGTTTAAGCGATTGTAATGAAAAAAAATATTATATCTATGTCGTTGATATTGCTCGGAGGTGTATTAATCACCTCCGAGCACTTCATGAATATAGAGAATGATTCCAAGGCTTATTTCATGGGAGCCATATTGCTTCTATTCCTATTCGTTAGTTCAATTGTACACAATGGATTATACAGATTAATGACTGCTTTAAGAACTATAAGTGTTGGAACTGGTTTTTCATTAGTATGTTTCATCCTGTCTGGCTATGGTTTACTACAATACTATGTGTTTTTTTCTTCAAGACACTATGCTTTCCCTATAACCGGAACGTATGAGAATCCTGCAGGATTTGCCGCAGTGCAGGCAGCTTTGTTTCCGTTTGCGCTATATCTCTATTTCCGGAATGAATATAAATATTGGATCAGATGGTTTGCAGTAGTAACGGCTGTACTCTGTTTCGTGACAGTCATTCTTTCCGGATCAAGAGCCGGAGTTCTGGCAATATGTGCGGCAGCAACTGTAGTGTTAGTGTTACAAACAAATGTTTTATCGGTATTTAAAACACACCGATGGCTATGGTTGCCGATGATATTAACGATAGTTATGGTATCAGTTGTGATGTATCGGGTTAAGGCCAGTTCTGCTGACGGCCGTTTGTTTGTATGGAGTATATGCCTGGATATGATAAAGGAACGTCCTTTGTTTGGATATGGTATAGGTGGTATAGAGAAACACTATATGGATGCCCAAGCAGCATATTTCAGTATGCATCCGGATTCTCCATATGTTATGCTGGCCGATAACGTGACACACCCTTTTAACGAATACATAAAGCTTACTGTTAACTATGGGCTGGTTGGGCTTGCGATGGCATTCTTTTTCCTTGTCTTAACGGTTAAGCGTTTGCTTAATTCCAAAGAGAATGTCAAAGTGATAGGACTGGCTGTAACGGCATCAGTGTTTGTTATGTGCCAGTTCTCTTATCCGTTCCATTATGCTGCGGTATGGTTCATTGCTGCTGTAGCTGTTATTCCGGCCTTTTTTAAAGAGAGTGAAGTGAAAGAGGAATGGGAAACACCTAAGTATTTGCGAATAACGCTTCCAATACTGTTTTCTGTATTGCTTGCGGTGGTATTACGTATGATGTATCTGGATCTTAAATGGGCTGAGATGTCTAAACGTTCTCTTGCCGGGCATACGGAGCGTATGCTGCCCTATTACGAGAAGATGAAACCGCAGATGCAGCATAATCCGCTGTTCTTATATAACTATGCTGCTGAACTGAATTACATTGGGCGATATGAGGAAAGCCTTTCTATTACTGAGGAGTGCAGATTAGGATGGAATGACTATGATGTTCAGATGCTACTGGCGGATAATCTGGAGAATACTGGGCAGATAGATGATGCTATTGATGCTTATAGGCATGCGGAGGATATGATTCCTTGCAGATTCGAGCCGTTGGAGAGTATGATGACGGTGTATTTGGAGAATGGTGATACGCTCATGGCTATTACGATGGCAGAGGAGATTATTAATAAGCCCGTGAAGGTTCAGTCCTTTAGGGTGGAACAGATACGGAGTGCGGCTACGCAATTGTTGATGAGTGATAGTGAGAAATAAGTAAAATAATATAACTGAAAAAATAATTATGATGAAAAGTATTATTCTTAAATTGGCATTATATGCTTTTGTGATTTCAACTTCATTTGTTAGTTGTGGTAATGATGAGTTTTTTGGTTTTGAAGATGAGAACAATTCATGGATTAATAAGCTCGAAGTGATTAGACAAGAAAAACAAGACATGAGCGATTATTTAACTGTTTCATCATTTAATCCTGAAGAATGGTCTGATTCTGAATTTATGGCTTTTTCCGCTGCTGCGGAGAGAATGGGGTTAAGATACTCTGAAACCAAAAAACAATATGAATTTGAAGTATGCAAAGGGAGTGATATTAACATTTCCGATACTTTATTTAATGTTGTCAATAATTTGTTTGGTCATAGCAACATGATTATGAGTTCTAAAGACACGCAAAAAAAGCGCATTAAAACAAATAATAGAGAAATGTGGTGGAAATTGCCTAATTGTGGACCTGCTGCAGTTGCGCACATGGGCTTATGCGCACCATCTTATTCAACAGCAATTGAAAAATGCAATGAAATGTTTCCAAATTGGATACAAAATGGAGGAATTCCAAGAGATTCGTTGGTAGATTATATACGTGAATTTGTATATGTTACGCGATATCATAGTATGTTTTTTTGTCACTCAAATGTGGTTACTTTAAATAATGTAGTAATGTTTTTCTGTCCTCAATATCCTAATGGTCACATTGTTAATGTATATAAGTACATCAAATGGGGCTCTGTTGGAACATTATATTATCATGACTATTCTTCGACGACACTTGGTGATGGTACAATTTTAGAATCACAAATGTTGGATATATATCCATTTCTTTATTCATCATATTAACAGGTGAAATGAAAGAGAAAAAGTCTTTTCTAATTTTATTCTTTGTTGTGTTTTTGAACTTTAGTAATCATGTTTTTGCTCAAGAACAGAATTTTAAGAATTATACAGCCCTCCTTAAAGACCGATGTGGAATCAAAGTTACCTTTCCGGATAGCTTAATTGAATATGATCATGCGACTTCTGTTCAATATATTAGTTTTGATGAGATACAGTCATTACCCCTATTTTACTATGGTCCTATTGTAAAACTGACAGGAAATTGTTATGTTGTCTTGATGGACGTTACATATCAAAAACAGTCACATTATGACGTAGGCCAATTGGTCACGAATTATTATCCGGATGCTATCAGTTGGATGCTAAAAAACTGTGATTTACCTTGGAGCTATTGGTTCTATGCGCCTCCAGGCGGATTACTTGGTGAATCATTTGAAAGTATTGAAGAAAGTTTCTATAAACCACTAACAGAACTACAACGAGTGGAATTGGTAAAAAAAGCAACTTCAAAAATTCAACAATACGAACAGACAATTGAAAAGAACGGAGTGACAGAAAGTAGTAATTGCAACGTCATATATATTGTTAAGATACCTAATTTGAAACGTATAAATTGTACCGAAGAGTCGTTAATTGAAAAGTTGAAGGCAGTATCTACAGATTGTTATGGCATAGAGTTTTATAAAAGGAATACTCATATGGGATTTAAGATATTGTTGTTTTTTAACGAAATAGAAAAGAAATCTATCAATGAATACGTTGAACTTGTCGGTCAGTATGTGTTTTTTAAGTGAATCAGTCTCCAAAAAATATGTCCCGCTACGAAAACAAAAAAAAGAGAGGTCAACAACCTCTCTCGTTTTTGTAGCGGGACCCGGGATTGAACCGGGGACCTCATGATTATGAATCATGCGCTCTAACCAGCTGAGCTATCCCGCCATCGCTTGATAAGCGGGTGCAAAGGTAATGTTGTTTTTTGATACATGCAACTTTTATGCGCCATATTTTTGTTTGAAATTTGTGCCCGATTCATTTGGAAAATAGGCGTTTTTAATATTTCTTTGCAATTAGAACCTCGGCGGGGTCTGAATGTGACACTCAGTTCCTGCCGGAATTGAAAAACGTTATGACTACAGAAAAATCCATCCCGTCCAAGGCAAAAGTTGTTTTGGAATATGAATTAAGCACGCAGTCTGTACCTATGATTTGGGAGGCTATAGCCACTGCTCCCGGATTGACTTCATGGTTTGCCGATGATGTACAGTCAAGCGGCAAAAGTTACCGGTTCCGTTGGGGTAAACATGAATCGCGTGAGGCAGAACTTGTCAACTGCCGTCAAAATACATACGTACGTTTTCACTGGCTTGATGATGAGCCGGGTACATTCTTTGAGATCAGGATACTAAAGAACGATCTTACTTCAAACTATGCCCTTGAGATAACTGATTTTGCTGATCTTGACGATGAGGATGATATCCGCAATCTTTGGGATACATCAATGGATGCTTTGAGGCGCTGCGGAATCTGATTATCTGCAGTTTTTTTTGCAAGAGTTTCCATTTTGCAGTACCTTCGCAGTTTGGAAATTTCTGCACTTGTAAATGAGGCCTAAGAAACTTGATTTTTTTATCATTAAAAGTTTTCTGCTGCTGTTTGCGGCGGCCTTCTTTATATGCCTTTTTGTGCTGTTGATGAATATCCTTTGGCGTTATGCTGAAGATATTATAGGCAAGGGGCTAGACTTTCCATTCCTTATAAGGTTCTTTTATCAGTTCAGTCTGACATTGGTGCCTCAGGCGCTGCCTCTTGCAGTACTCATGGCATCACTTATTTCATTCGGAAACCTGGGAGAACGTTTGGAACTGCTCGCCATGAAGACATCGGGCATATCTCTTTTAAGGATTATGCGCCCACTTATATTTTTCTCTTTATTCCTGGCGGGAGTGTCATTCTATTTTCAGAATGTAACCGTTCCTCACGCTACTCAGAAACTGTATTCGCTCATATATACAATTGATCAGAAGAATCCTGAATTGGAGATACCCGAGGGCGTTTTCTGCAACAATGTTGAGGGGTTCAACATGTATGTAAAGCATAAGGACTTCAATACGGGACAGTTGTATGATGTGACAATTTATGATCATCGTGACGGATATGAGAATCTGAGCGTTATTGTTGCTGATTCGGCCTACTTGGAGACAACTGCTGACAAAAGACATATGTATCTGCATCTGTTCAGCGGAGAGCAGTTCTGTCAGGAAAAGGATATGGACCGCAAGGGTAAACCGTACCGCAGGGAATCATTCAGGGAGAAACATATTCTGCTCGAGTTTGATTCAGAAATGAAGGAGGCTCCGGTGGGCTTTATGAGCAATAAGGCTGCAAGCAAGAACATGTTTGAGATCAAGCATTCCATTGATTCCCTTTCTCACCTTCAGGATAGTCTTGGACTGGGTAATCTGGGCGAATACAGACATGCGGCATTGTCAACATACCGTTTGCAGAAAGCTGATTCTGCGGCTTTCTATAACTTGGGCGTTACCAAAATAAGTGTTGACAGTACCTTTGCGGTTGCCAGCAGGAGCCGTCAGACAGAGATAAAGAGTACTATGCGCAGCCAGATGCAGGCGCAGGCCAATGACCTGGCAATCAAAGGCTCAAATATGTTCTATGGTGACAGGTCTATCAGACTCCATTGGATTGAGTGGATGAAAAAGGTTACCAACTCTCTTTCAATACTGGTTTTCTTCTTTATCGGCGCACCGCTGGGCGCTATAATAAGGAAAGGCGGTTTGGGGGTTCCTGTTATTATATCGGTGCTGACTTTCATCCTGTTCTATATTACGAGCGTTTCAGGTGAAAAGATGTTCCGTGAGGGCGAATGGAGCATAGTGGGCTGCTGGTTCAGTACAATTGTGCTGGCACCGCTCAGCATATTCTTTACCATTAAGGCGAACAGTGATTCCACCATATTCCAGTTTGACGTGGTGACTGAATTTTTCCGTCATTGGTTCGGCACCAAGGCGACTCGCAACATAATACGTAAGGATGTGGTGATTGATGATCCTGATTATGACAGGTGTCTTAAGGAATTGTCAATACTGAAAGACAAGAGCGTCCAAATGGGTGATTCTGAACTGCTCAACAGCATTCCAAATTATTGGAAACTGTTGACCGGGACTGTTGATTCCAGTCAACTCAGGGAACTGAATACAGACCTGGAGAGTCTTGTTACGGAACTTGGAAACAGCCGTGACAGGATTGAACTGGATTTTATAAACGCATTCCCTATAGTTCCGGTGTATGGCGTGGAGGCTCCTTTTGAGAAACAGTGGGCAAACAAAACGGTCTTTATATTATTGCCTTTAGGCTTGCTATTCGCTTTGAGGGCATGGCTGTTCGGCAGAAAGATTAAAAGGCAGTTGACCAAAATCGAGCAGGTTTCTGTTCAACTGACAGATTATATAGAAAACAACAAACAACAAAAATAATGGCACATATTTCTGATCGAGTAAACAGACTGGCAGCATCGGCCACTTTCGCTATGCTGCAAAAGAGTAATGAACTGTCGGCACAGGGTGTCGATGTAGTTAACATGAGTGTAGGTGAACCTGACTTCAATACTCCTGATTATGTCAAGAAGGCTGCTGTTGAGGCTGTGGAACAGAACTACTCAAAGTATTCTCCCGTTCCGGGATACATGTGGCTGCGCAAGGCTTGCAGTGATAAACTCAAACGTGAGAACAATCTTGATTACGCTCCCGCTGAGATTCTGGTTTCAACCGGTGCCAAGCAGTCTCTGTGCAACGTTATCATGGCTATTATAAACCCGGGCGATGAGGTTTTGCTGCCTTCACCATGCTGGGTCAGTTATCCTGAGATGGTTAAACTTGCCGGAGGTGTTCCTGTGGTAATCAGGGCCGGTATTGACCAGGACTTTAAGGTTACAGCCGCTCAGGTTGAGGCTGCCATCACTCCCAAGACCAAGGCTATCATGATATGCTCACCTTCAAATCCTACCGGTTCAGTATATACCAAAGAGGAACTTGAGTCAATCGCCAAGGTGTTGAACAAGTATCCCGATGTATTCATTGTATCCGATGAGATTTATGAGCACATCAACTTTATAGGCGGTCATCAGAGCATGGCTCAGTTTGTTGACAAGGACCGTATTGCCGTTATCAACGGTGTATCCAAGGCTTATGCCATGACCGGTTGGCGTATAGGTTTCATGGCCGGTCCCGAATGGCTTGTAAAGGCTTGCAACAAACTGCAGGGACAATATACCAGCGGTACCTGCTCGGTGGCTCAGAAGGCTGCACAGGTGGCATTTGACGGCCCGCAGGATGACGTGGAGAAAATGCGTCTGGTGTTCCAGAAACGTCGTGACCTGATTGTTTCCCTGGCCAAGGAGATTCCCGGCTTTGA
Organism: Bacteroidaceae bacterium; assembly: GCA_017551925.1. GTDB lineage: Bacteria > Bacteroidota > Bacteroidia > Bacteroidales > Bacteroidaceae > Colenecus. The sequence continues at coordinate 10,482 of JAFZKA010000006.1, forward strand.
GGTTAACAACCCGCAGGGTGCATTCTACCTGTTCCCCAAATGCGACTACTATTTTGGCAAGCGTTACGGTGACAAGGTTATAAACAGTGCCGAGGATCTGGCAATGTATCTGCTTGAGGTTGGTCATGTTGCAACCGTAGGCGGTACGGCATTCGGCTCACCTGAGTGCATACGATTCAGTTATGCTACAAGTGAGGACAAGATCCGTGAGGCATTCCGCCGTATCAAGGAGGCTCTTGCCGCTCTTAAGTAAGAATGACGATGCGTCCGTCTGATCAGGCGGACGCATTCATATAATAAAAGCGAGGATTCCGCACCGGAACCCTCGCTTTTGTCTTGTTCAGCAGGATTATTCTCCCGGGTGAATAGCCTCTGACGGGCAGACACCGGCGCATGTGCCGCAGTCAACGCACAGATCAGGGTTGATTGAATACTTATCGCCCTCGGAGATAGCCTCTGACGGACATTCATCGATGCAAGTGCCGCAAGCGATGCAGTCGTCACCAATTACGTATGCCATAGTTGTAAAGTTGTTTTGGTTTATGATGGCGCAAAAATACATACTTTTGGGTACTTGACCAAATGGAGCGGCTGTTTTTACAATATCTTGACAGAAATGACGTTTTTACAAGGATGACATTATCCCGATACAATAAGAGCCTTTGGCGGGTTCTGGTTATTCTGTTCCTGTTTGCTCCCTTTTGCGGGGCAAACCGTCTCTCTGCGCAGGAACGCAAGATACAGAACCGTCCATATCTTGATGACAGGGTATGGCACTACGGTTTTCTGCTAGGTATAAACATTCAGGATTTTGCCATAGCCAACAGGGGCTTGCCATACATAAATGAAGGTATAGTGGAATACTGGTATGCCGATGTTCCCACTTATACACCCGGATTCAGCGTGGGTATATTGGGTGAGATCAAGGCAAACGAATGGCTCTCTGTCAGGGTGATACCCACAATGCACTTCGGTGACAAAAAGGTCATGTTCAGGGAACAGCGTACAGGTAAGTTTACGGAACAGTACCTTAAATCAACTCTGCTTTCAGTGCCGGTTGACCTTAAGATAAGCGCATTGCGATTCAACAACTATCGGCCGTATATTGTGGCCGGTGCCGCACCTACATTTGACCTTACCGTAAAAAAAGGAAAAGAGTTGCTGGTCAAGTCTGCTGACCTTATGCTGGAGATAGGAATGGGTATAGATCTCTATTATCCGTTCTTCAAGATGATTCCTGAACTCAAGTTCTGTTTCGGCTTGAAAAATCTGCTTGAGAAAAACCGTTCTGACTTACAGGATCCGTCACTGCTCAAATATACCAATTCAATCAATGAGGTGCGCAGTCGAATGATTACGCTTACGCTCTACTTTGAATAACACTCTGTTTTGAGCATTTTCATGATTTTTATTTTGCTTTGACAAAAAATGGTGCTATCTTTGCGCCGCTTTATGCGATCGCTGTCAAGGAAGAGTAACTTGGTATGTCGCTTAGGGCTAACAGAAAACTACAATTTTTGTAAAAATGGATTTAATCAAAATTGCAGAAGAGGCTTTTGCTACAGGCAATGAGGGTAAGTTCCCTGCATTCAAGTCTGGTGACACTGTAACTGTAGCATATCGTATTGTTGAAGGTAACAAGGAGCGTATCCAGCTGTATCGTGGTGTGGTAATCAAGATCAGCGGTCACGGTGACAACCGTCGTTTCACTGTACGCAAGATGTCAGGTACTGTAGGTGTGGAGCGTATTTTCCCCATCAGTTCACCCTCCATTGACAGCATTGAGGTCAATAAGGTCGGTAAGGTACGTCGCGCTAAACTTTACTATCTGCGCGATCTTACCGGTAAAAAGGCCCGTATCCGTGAAAAGAGGGCAAACGCCTGATTTGCGGAGTTTAAGCCAACAGAGCGGCAGCCATAAGGTTGCCGCTTTTTTTTGTGGTGTGCGTGGATTGTCTTACCTTTGAATCCGGTATATTTTAACGGCAATGAATATTCTTGTGACAGGAGCCAACGGACAGTTGGGCAATGAAATGAGGAACCTGGCCCTTAAGTCCGGGCATAATTTCATTTTTTCTGATATTACCGAGCCTGACGGACTGAGTACGCTTGTGCTTGATATTACAGATAAGGACATGATCCTTGATGCAGTAAGGAAATATGAGATAGGCTGCATTGTGAACTGCGCGGCTTATACCAATGTTGACAAGGCCGAAGAGCAGGAGGAACTTGCCTTTAGACTTAATGCCTCTGCGGTTGGAAATCTTGCTCAGGCCGCTTATGTTACAGGTGCATTGCTGGTGCATATTTCTACAGATTATGTTTTTGGCGGTGATGCATGTCTGCCGTACCGTGAAACAGACAGGACCAATCCTACCGGTGCGTACGGCCGTACCAAACTGGCCGGTGAGAAAGCCGTTGAGGAGAGCGGCTGCCGCTATATAATTATCCGTACCGCATGGCTTTACAGCCCTTATGGAAACAATTTTGTCAAGACCATGCTCAGACTTACATCAGAGCGTGATTCCTTGAACGTTGTTTTTGATCAGGTTGGTACGCCAACCTGTGCCGCTGATCTGGCATATGCCGTTTTTGACATAATCGAGAACGGAAAGGCGGCCGGAAATGAGGGAATATACCATTTCAGCAATGAGGGGGTATGCAGTTGGTATGACTTTACCAAGGTTATTGCCGAACTGAGCGGAAACACGGCCTGCAAGATAACCCCCTGTCACTCTTCAGAGTTCCCGAGCAAGGTAAAAAGGCCATCGTTCTCTGTACTGGACAAGACTAAATACAAGAATACGTTCGGCATGGAGGTTCCCTATTGGACAGAGAGCCTCAGAAAATGTATTGAAAAGATCAAATCAGCCGAATAGGCTTATCCTGAAATGACACCGTCAAGCAGATGGATTGTGCGGTCTGTCATTGATGCCAGTGATTCATCATGTGTGACAATGACGAATGTCTGTCCCAGCATGTCTCTCAGACTGAAAAAGAGTTTATGAAGTTCCTCCTTGTTCCTGGTATCAAGGCTTCCTGATGGTTCATCGGCCAAAATAACATCAGGTTGGTTGGCCAGAGCGCGTGCTACTGCTATGCGCTGTTTCTCTCCGCCTGACAACTCAGATGGCTTGTGGTCTGCCCGGTCCTGAAGCCCAAGCAACTCAAGCAGTTCCTTTGCTCTTGAATTGGCCTGTTTCATGCTGTTCCCGGCTATCAGCATGGGGATGGCAATGTTCTCAATGGCCGTGAATTCAGGCAGCAACTGATGAAACTGGAATACGAATCCGATGTGTTTATTGCGGAACGCTGACAGTTCCTTCTCGTCAAGTGAGGTGATGTCACGTCCGTTGTAGAGTACGTGACCGCTGTCGGGCCTGTCAAGTGAGCCCATAATCTGGAGCAGGGTGGTCTTGCCGGCTCCGCTTGGTCCGGTAATACTCACAATCTCGCCCTTTTCCACTTCAAGGTTTATGCCTTTGAGTACCTGTAGTGAACCAAAGCTTCGTGTTATGTTCTCCAGTCTTATCATATTCCTTTGTGCTAGTTCAACGCTTGTCTTATTATGTTGCAAAAATATACGCTTTCAGTCAATTTGGCCCATTATTATGAGATTTTATGCTTTATAATATCTCTATTTTGTTGGGAAACACTAATTTTGCGCCCAAATTAATTTTAACTATAATAGATTATCATATGCGAGTAGCAATTGTTGGAGCCAGCGGTGCTGTAGGACAGGAGTTCCTGCGTGTGCTGGAAGAGCGTAAATTCCCGCTCGATGAGTTGGTTTTGTTCGGGTCATCCCGTAGTGCCGGATCTTATTATACCTATGGCGGTAAAAAGATTCAGGTCAAGTTACTCCAGCATAACGATGATTTCAAGGGAATCGATATAGCATTCGTATCAGCCGGTGGCAGTACTTCAGAGGAGTTTGCCGAGACTATCACCAAGTACGGTGCAATCATGATTGACAACTCAAGCGCTTTCCGTATGGATCCGCAGGTTCCTCTGGTTGTTCCCGAGGTTAACCCTGAGGATGCTCTTGTTCGTCCAAAAGGTATCATTGCCAATCCTAACTGCTCTACAATCATGATGATTGTGGCTCTTAAGGCTCTCAATGACCTGTCACCCGTAAAGAACGTTCAGGTTTCAACCTACCAGGCTGCCAGCGGCGCAGGTGCTGCCGCCATGCAGGAACTTGAGGATCAGTACCGTCAGGTTCTGGCCGGTCAGGAGGTGACCGTAAAGAAATTCGCTTATCAGCTTGCCTATAACCTGATTCCCCATATTGACGTGTTCAAGGAGAGCGGTTATACCAAGGAGGAGGAGAAAATGTTCTATGAGACCCGTAAGATGTTCCACAACGATATCAAGTGCAGTGCAACATGCGTACGTGTTCCCGCTCTGCGTTGCCACTCTGAGGCTATCTGGGCAGAGACCGAGCAGCCTGTATCAGTTGAGGCATTCCGTGAGGCAGTCAAAAACGGTGAGGGTCTTGTCCTGATGGATGATCCCGCCAACAAGGAGTATCCTATGCCTCTGTTCCTGTCAGGTACAGATCCCGTTTATGTGGGCCGCATCCGCAAGGATATAGCAAACCCCAACGTTATGTGTTTCTGGATTGTAGGTGACCAGATCCGCAAGGGTGCCGCTCTGAACGCCGTTCAGATTGCTGAATACCTGATTAAGCAAGGCGTAGTCAAGTAATCAGGATATTTAAAAAGAAAAGGCCCGCAATCGCGGGCCTTTTCTTTTTATTTCTTCATCTTGCTGCGCCACAGTGCACTCATTTCCTCAAGAGTCTTACCTTTGGTCTCAGGAACCATCTTAAGTACGAACAGTGCTGAGAGGATTGAGAATCCTGCATAGATAAGGTATGTGCCTCCAACGCTCCACTCGCAGAGTGAGGGGAATGTTGATGAAATCACATAGTTTGAAATCCACTGTGCGGCAACGGCGATAGCCACTGCATTGCCTCTGATAGTGTTGGGGAATATCTCTGAAATGAGCACCCAACAGATGGGACCCCAAGACATCATGAATGAAGCAGTGTAAATAATTATGAATACAAGAGCGGCAACTCCGATGACGTCGCAGAATGACAGTACGCTGAGTGCTATCATACCGATTGCCATACCGATTGAACCGATGATGAGCAGAGGTCTGCGGCCCCATTTGTCAACGGTCAGAATTGCCACAACCGTGAACAGAATGTTTACAACACCCATCACGACGGTCTGTATCATGGCTGCGTCACCACTTGAACCCATGTTCTGGAATATGCGCGGAGCGTAGTAAAGAACCACGTTGATACCTACTGCCTGCTGGAAGAATGAGAGCAGTACGCCAACGATAATGACGAGCAGTCCGTATGACAGAAGGTTCTCTTTTTTCTCAACCAGAGTATCCTTGATCTCCTGCAGTATCTCCTGAGCGCGTCTCTCACCGTTGATACGTGTAAGGACAGACATGGCTTTCTGGGTGTTGCCTCTCATTACAAGGTAACGCGGAGTCTTGGGAACCAGCAACAGCAACAGTCCGAATGTGCCTGCGGGGAATGCCTCGCTTACGAACATCTTACGCCAGCCGATATTGATCATGGCAGCCTGAATGAGTTCAGGTGTATCGGCCAATCCGCTGCGGATAAGGGTGTTGATTGCATATACTACCAACTGACCGAAAATGATTGCGAACTGGTTGCATGAAACCAGGGTACCACGGATATTCGCAGGCGCAACTTCGGCAATATACATGGGGCAGATGGCCGATGCCATACCTACGCCGATACCGCCAAGAATTCTATAAAGTATGAATGCCCACATGAGTCCTTTTGTGGCCTCGCCCGGCTGATAGAAATAGAAATTGGGGCGGAACAGGAACTCAGGCATGTAACTGCCGAGTGCAGAAAGGAAAAAGAATACTGATGCCAGGATAAGCGCATTCCTTCGGCCAAGGCGGGTTGCCATTATTCCTGAAATAAGACCACCGATGATGCATCCGATAAGTGCCGATGAAACCACGAATCCGTGAAGGCTTGTTGTGTAAAAATCTCCAAGTCCGCTGACGAAGAATTTCTGCAATGCCTGCTCGGCGCCCGATATGACAGCGGTATCATATCCGAACAAAAGTCCGCCGATCACTGCTACTGCGCAGATTCCATACAGATAGGCTTTGCTACCTGCCTCTTTGTAATTGCTCATAAGCTGATTATTAAAGGTTTAAATGAATAAAGTCATAAAAGACAACACATGTTGCCATGGTTGGCGGCAACATCGGAATACAAATATATGAAAAAAACGGAATATAGGAATGTCCAAATGCCGTTCATATTGACGCAAATTCGCCTTATCACAATCGGGGTGTTCGGTCAGGATTTGAAAATGTAAGGAATTATTCCTGGGAATTCATTTAAAGACGGTATTCTTGTTGCCTGTTTGGCGCAAATAGATTAACTTAGCGCCATAAAAAAAAACAAGATTATGGAACAGACAGGAAACGGACAGCAGCAGTTGCAGATTGAACTCAAGGAGGAGACTGCTCAGGGTGTATATTCCAATTTGGCAATGATAACCCACTCGTCATCAGAGTTTGTAATGGATTTTATAAGCATACTCCCGGGTATGGCCAAGGCTCAGGTCAGGTCCAGGGTGATAATGTCGCCCGAACATGCCAAGAGATTGCTTTTGGCGCTACAGGACAATGTTGCAAAGTATGAGAACGCTTTCGGCAAAATAGAATTGAGAGGCCGTAAGGAGACCTACATGCCTCCTATCTCCGATTTCCATGGCGAGGCTTGATTGAGAACGTTTTTTTACCACAAAGGGCGGGCATTTTCAATGGTGTCCGCCCTGTTTTTTTGATTTTTTATGGCAATTGACTCAAAAATAGATTGAAATGCCTTGTGTTATAAAATAAAAGCCGTATCTTTGCACGCCAAAAATTCTGGATTTACTATTTAATATATAATAATTAAAAACAAACAAACATGCCAACAATTCAGCAGTTAGTACGCAAAGGACGTCAGGTCCTGGAGGACAAGAGTAAGTCTCCGGCCCTGGATTCCTGCCCTCAGAGAAGAGGCGTTTGCGTAAGAGTTTACACAACGACACCTAAAAAGCCTAACTCAGCCATGAGAAAGGTTGCACGTGTCCGTCTTACAAACCAGAAGGAGGTTAACTCATACATTCCGGGTGAGGGCCACAACCTGCAGGAGCACTCAATCGTGCTCGTACGCGGCGGTCGTGTAAAGGACCTTCCGGGTGTACGTTACCACATCATTCGCGGTACACTTGATACCGCCGGCGTTAACGGTCGTCTCCAGAGACGTTCCAAGTATGGTGCAAAACGTCCTAAAGCAGCAAAGAAGTAATCAATAACTAGTTTTGGTTAGAGTGAGGTTGAGTAAATGTCCAAGCGTGGACGTTGAAGAATCAGAATGACAACCCGAACAAAACAACAGATTTAAAATGAGAAAAGCAAAACCGAGAAAGCACGTCATACTCCCGGATCCCGTATTCGGCGACGTTGCAGTGACCAAGTTCGTGAACCATCTCATGTATGATGGAAAGAAGAACACTTCATTCGAGATTTTCTACGAGAGTCTGGACAAGGTAAAGGCAAAGATGCCCAATGAGGAGATGTCTGCCCTTGAGATTTGGAAGAAGGCTCTTGATAACGTTACACCTCAGGTTGAGGTTAAGTCCCGCCGTATTGGTGGTGCTACTTTCCAGGTTCCTACTGAGATCCGTGCAGACCGCAAGGAGTCAATCTCTATGAAGAACCTTATTTCTTTTGCCCGCAAGCGTGGTGGCAAGTCAATGTCTGACAAGCTTTCAGCTGAGATAGTTGATGCTTTCAACAGCACCGGCGGCGCATTCAAGCGTAAAGAGGATATGCATCGTATGGCTGAGGCCAACAGAGCTTTTGCACACTTCAGATTCTAATTTTACTGCATGGCAGATCAGGATTTACATCTCACGAGAAACATCGGCATCATGGCTCACATTGATGCCGGAAAGACTACGACCTCAGAGCGTATTCTTTATTATACGGGATTAACACATAAAATAGGTGAGGTTCATGACGGTTCCGCTACCATGGACTGGATGGTCCAGGAGCAGGAGCGCGGTATCACTATTACCTCAGCTGCCGTTACCACACACTGGAAATGGCAGGGAAACACATATAAGATCAATCTTATTGACACTCCGGGACACGTTGACTTTACAGCCGAAGTTGAGCGCTCACTCCGCGTTCTTGACGGTGCTGTTGCAGTATTCTGCGCAGTAGGTGGCGTACAGCCCCAGTCTGAGACCGTTTGGCATCAGGCCAGCAAGTACGGTGTTCCCCGTCTGGGTTACGTCAACAAGATGGACCGTTCAGGTGCTGATTTCTTTGGAGTCATCACCCAGATGAAGGAGATCCTTAAGGCTAATGCCTGCCCGATTGAAATTCCTATCGGTCAGGAGGAGTCATTCAAGGGTGTTATAGACCTTATTAAAATGAAGGCCATCTACTGGCGTGATGAGACTCTTGGTGCAGAATATACTGTTGAGGATATTCCTGCAGACCAGGTTGATGAGGCTCAGCAGTGGCGTGACAACCTTCTTGAGAAGGCTGCCGATTTTGATGATGAGATGATGGAGAAGTATCTTGACGATGCTTCAACTATCACAGAGGAGGAAATTCTTCGTGCTGTCCGTAAGGGTTGCATCAGTCAGAAACTGGTTCCTGTTGTATGCGGTACTTCATTCCGCAACAAGGGTGTTCAGCCTCTGCTTGACTATGTATGCGCATTCCTTCCGTCACCTATTGACTGCGGCGGCGTTGACGGTTTCCTGCCCGGTTCAGAGGATGAGACCACTCACCGTGATCCCCGTTCTGATGAAAAGACAGCCGCTCTCGCATTCAAGATTGCAGTTGACCCCTATGTAGGCCGTCTTATTTTCTTCCGCGTATATTCAGGTAAGGTAACAGCCGGAAGTTACATCTTCAATACCCGCAGCGGTAAGAAGGAGCGTGTAAGCCGTCTGTTCCAGATGTACTCAAAGAAACAGATTCAGGTTGATGAGGTTGCTGCAGGTGATATAGGTGCAGTTGTTGCTCTTAAGGATATCCGTACCGGTGATACCCTCTGCGATGAGGATGCACCGTTGGTATTGGAGAGCATGGACTTCCCGGATCCTGTTATCAGCATCGCTGTCGAGCCCAAGACTGAGAAGGATATGAGCAAACTCTCTGACGGTCTTGCTCGTTTGGCCGAGGAGGATCCCACATTCACCGTTAAGGTTGATGAGGATTCAGGTCAGACCCTGATCTCAGGTATGGGTGAGCTTCACCTTGATATTATCATTGACCGTCTGAAACGTGAGTTCGGCGTTGAGTGCAACCAGGGTCGTCCCCAGGTTAGTTACAAGGAGTCAATCTCACAGACCGTTCAGATTCGTGAGGAGTACAAGAAACAGACCGGTGGTAAGGGTCACTACGCTTGCATCGTTGTTGAAATCGGTCCTGCCGATCCTGACTGGAAGGGCGGCCTGCAGTTTATCGATGCCACCAAGGGTGAGGCTCTGCCCAAGACCTACCTGCCTGCTATTGAGAAGGGCTTTACCAATGCCATGAAGAATGGTGTGCTGATGGGCGCTCCCATGGAGTCACTCAAGGTTACCGTTCTGGATGGTAAGTATCACCCGGTTGATTCAGATGCCCTCTCATTTGAGGTTTGCGCAACCAACGCGTTCCGTAACGCTTGCGTCAAGGCCGCTCCCGGTCTGACCGAGCCTATTATGGCACTTGAGGTTGTAACTCCCGAGGAGAGCATGGGTAGCGTTATCGGTGACCTTAACAAGCGCCGTGGTCAGGTTGAGGGAATGGAGACCAACCATTCAGGTGCCAAGGTTGTCAAGGCACATGTACCTCTGGCCGAGATGTTCGGTTATGTAACCGCACTCAGAACCATTACTTCAGGTCGTGCCACTTCATCAATGTCTTACGAGCGTCATGCCGAGGTTTCAAAGGCACTCGCACGTCAGGTTGTTGAGGAGCAGGGCGGTAACGTTTCACTGTTATAATATATAAATAGGTATAAGAGAGAACGCGGCTTTTTGATAGCAAATGACTCTTATCGGGAGCCGCTTAAAATGAATACAAACAATTTAAAACTTAAACAATGAGTCAGAAAATCAGAATCAAACTGAAGTCTTATGACCACAATGTGGTTGACAAGTCAGCAGAGAAGATCGTTAAGACAGTCAAGGCTACCGGTGCAGTAGTAAGCGGTCCTATTCCACTTCCTACCCACAAGCGTATCTTCACTGTAAACCGTTCAACATTCGTAAACAAGAAGTCTCGTGAGCAGTTCCAGCTCTCTTCATACAAGAGACTGATTGACATCTACAGTTCAACTGCCAAGACTGTTGACGCACTGATGAAACTTGAACTTCCCAGCGGTGTTGAGGTTGAGATCAAGGTTTGATGAGTTAGTATTTGAAACAATTTTTTTACAGTAACTAAATTTTAATTGAAATGCCAGGATTATTAGGAAAAAAGATCGGTATGACATCGGTCTTCGGTGCTGATGGAAAGAATGTTCCATGCACCGTTATCGAAGTTGGTCCTTGCGTTGTTACCCAGATCAAGAGTGTAGAGAAGGACGGTTATGAGGCTGTTCAACTTGGCTTTGAGGATGCCAAGGAGAAGAACACCACAAACGCCCTGATGGGACACTTCAAGAAAGCTGGCGTAACTCCCAAGAGACACTTGGCCGAGTTCAAGGATTTTGACGGTTCACTCAATCTGGGTGATGTTATTACCGTCGAGTTGTTCAGCGACGCTCAGTTTGTTGACGTTGTTGCAGTATCAAAGGGTCACGGCTACCAGGGTGTCGTTAAGAGACACGGATTCGGTGGCGTAGGTCAGCAGACTCACGGTCAGCACAACCGCGGCCGTAAGCCCGGTTCAATCGGTGCTTGCTCATACCCCGCAAAGGTATTCAAGGGCATGCGTATGGCCGGTCACATGGGTAATGAGCGCGTTACCACACAGAACCTTCAGGTTCTTAAGGTTATTCCGGAGCACAATCTTCTTCTTATCAAGGGTTCTATTCCGGGTTATAAAGGTTCAATCGTTTCAATTCTGAGGTAATGGAACTTAGTGTATTAAATATAAAAGGTGAGGATACCGGCAGAAAGGTAGTCCTTAACGATGCTATCTTTGGCATTGAGCCCAACGATCACGCCATCTACCTGGATGTGAAGCAGTTTATGGCCAATCAGCGCCAGGGCACACACAAGTCAAAAGAGAGAAGTGAGATTAGCGGTTCAACCAAGAAACTTGGCCGTCAGAAAGGTGGTGGCGGTGCACGTCGCGGTGATATCAACTCACCTGTATTGGTAGGTGGTGCCCGTGTATTCGGTCCCAAGCCCCGTGATTACAGTTTCAAGGTAAACAAGAAAGAGAAACAGCTTGCCCGCAAGTCAGCCCTTTCATACAAGGTTCAGGAGAATGCACTTATCATTGTTGAAGATTTCAGTTTCGAGGCTCCCAAGACCAAGAACTTTGTAGAAATCTTAAACAATCTTAAAGTTTGTGATAAGAAATCTTTGTTCGTCCTGCCCGAGAGCAATAATGTCGTATCTTTGTCGGCCCGAAATTTGCAGGGCACCAAGGTCGTCAACGCTTCATCAGTAAATACTTACAGTATTCTGAACGCTGACGCTCTTGTCGTGACTGAGAGTGCGATTAACGTTATCAACGGTATATTAGACAAAAAGGAGGCTTGAATATGGGATATATAGTTAAACCCCTCGTAACGGAGAAAATGAACTCCCTTACTGAGAAATTCCCCAACAGGTTCGGTTTCATCGTTCGTCCTGAAGCCAACAAGCTGGAGATTAAGAAGGAGATTGAGGATCTGTACAATGTTACCGTTGTTGATGTCAACACCTCATTGTACATGGGCAAGACAAAGTCCCGCTATACCCGCAGAGGTTTGTCAAAAGGCCAGGCTAACGCCTACAAGAAGGCCATTGTGACACTGAAAGAGGGTGATACAATTGATTTTTATAGCAACATTTAATAGAGATGGCAGTACGTAAATTCAAACCCACAACCCCGGGTCAAAGACACAAGATTATTGGTACTTTTGAGGAGATTACTGCATCGGTACCAGAAAAGTCTCTTGTATTCGGAAAACTCGCTACCGGCGGTCGTAACAACGACGGTAAGATGACTGCCCGCTACATTGGCGGTGGTCACAAGCGTAAATTCCGTATCATAGATTTCAAGAGAAACAAGGATGGGGTTCCGGCAACTGTTAAGACAATCGAGTACGATCCGAACCGTTCGGCCCGTATCGCTCTGTTGTTCTATGCAGACGGAGAGAAGAGGTATATCATTGCACCTAACGGTCTTGAGGTAGGCGCTACACTGATGTCAGGTGAGAAAGCAGCTCCTGAAATCGGTAACGCTCTTGCTCTTAAGGACATTCCTGTAGGTACCGTAATTCATAACATTGAATTGCGTCCCGGTCAGGGTGCAGCCCTTGTCCGTTCAGCCGGAAATTTTGCCCAGCTGACTTCAAAGGAAGGTGACTACTGTGTAATCAAGCTTCCTTCAGGTGAGGTTCGCAGAATACTGGGAGCCTGCAAGGCTACTATCGGTAGCGTAGGTAATTCAGACCACGCACTTGAGCAGTCCGGTAAGGCCGGCCGTTCACGCTGGTTAGGACGTCGTCCTCACAACCGTGGTGTTGTTATGAACCCGCACGATCACCCGATGGGTGGTGGTGAAGGCCGTCAGTCAGGTGGACATCCGCGTTCACGTAAGGGCTTGTACGCAAAGGGTCTCAAGACCAGACATCCCAAGAAGAGCTCAACGAAATATATCATCGAGAGAGCCAATAAGAAATAACTTTTAACCTGAGTACAAAATGACACGTTCACTTAAAAAAGGTCCGTATATTTACAAGAAGCTCGAGGACAAGGTGCTTGCTATGAATGAAAGTGGCAAGAAGGTCGTTGTAAAGACTTGGGCTAGGGCATCGATGATATCCCCTGATTTCGTGGGCCATACCATCGCAGTTCATAATGGTAATAAGTTTATCCCTGTTTACATCACGGAGAATATGGTAGGTCACAAACTCGGCGAGTTTGCTCCCACACGTACTTTCCGCGGCCACTCAGGCAACAGGAAGTAAACTTCAATGTTTATTTGAAATAAATAAATAAAGATAATGGGAAATAGAAAACATTTGGCAGCCGAGAAAATCAAAGAGGCTAAAAAGACCCAGTACTTTGCCAAACTGAACGATGTTCCTTCATCACCCCGCAAGATGCGTCTCGTTGTAGACATGATCCGCGGCATGGAGGTTAACCGTGCACTTGGCACACTGCGTTATTCAAATAAGGCTGCTTCGAAAGATGTAGAAAAGGTGCTTCGTTCAGCTATTGCCAATTGGGAGCAGAAGAATGAGCGCAAGGCCGAGGCCGGCGAGCTTTTCGTAACCAAGGCTTACGTTGACGAGGGTGTAACCCTTAAGAGATTGAGACCCGCCCCGCAGGGTAGAGGTTACCGTATCCGCAAGCGTTCAAATCACATTTCGCTTTTTGTGGATACAAAGGCTGCAACAAGTACTAACGACAATCAGGAGTAAGAAATGGGACAGAAAGTTAATCCGGTTAGCAACCGTTTGGGAATTATCAGAGGTTGGGATTCCAGTTGGTTCGGCAAGTATGACGAGCGTCTGGTTGAGGACAATGAGATCCGCAAGTATCTGAATGCCCGTCTGGCAAAGGCCAGCATATCCCGTATTGTCATTGAGCGTACACTCAAGCTCGTTACCATCACCGTATGCACAGCCCGTCCGGGTCTGATCATCGGTAAGAACGGCTCTGAGGTTGACAAACTGAAGGAGGAGTTGAAGAAGATCACCGACAAGGAGATCCAGATCAACATTTTTGAGGTAAAGAAACCTGAACTTGACGCTGTTATTGTAGCAAACAATATCGCCCGTCAGGTTGAGGGTAAGATTGCATACCGCCGTGCCATCAAGATGGCTATCGCTAACACCATGCGTATGGGTGCCGAGGGTATCAAGGTTCAGATTTCAGGCCGTTTGAACGGTGCTGAGATTGCACGTTCAGAGATGTACAAGGAGGGTCGTACTCCTCTGCACACTTTCCGTGCCGACATTGATTACTGCCAGGTAGGTGCCATCACCAAGGTTGGCGTACACGGTATCAAGGTATGGATTTGCCGTGGAGAGGTTTATGGTAAGAAGGATCTGTCACCCAATTTCACTCAGACAAAAGAGATGAGCCGTGGTGGCGAGCGTGGTGGAAAACCTTTCAAGAAGAGAAACAGAAGCAATCGCTGATTGCAAGTCGTTAAACTGAAACATTAAGATTGAATTATGTTACAGCCTAAGAGGACAAAATATAGAAGAATGCAGAAAGGCCGCTGCAAGGGCAACGCTATGCGTGGCAACCAGCTTGCTTTCGGTTCATTCGGCATCAAGTCTTTGGATACCTGCTGGATTACCGGTAGGCAGATTGAGGCAGCTCGTGTAGCAGTAACACGTTACATGCAGCGTCAGGGTCAGATCTGGATCAGAATCTTCCCCGACAAACCTATTACAAAGAAGCCTTTGGATGTACGTATGGGTAAAGGTAAGGGTGACGTAGAAGGTTACGTATTCCCCATCACTCCCGGACGTATCATCATTGAGGCCGATGGCGTACCCTTTGCCGTTGCCAAAGAGGCTCTCCGTCTGGCAGCACAGAAGCTTCCTGTTACAACCAAACTGGTTGTAAGACGTGACTATGACTTTAAGAGTGAAAACTAATCAAGCCCGTTCATTATGAAGAATTCAGAAATCAGAGAGTTGTCAACTCAGGAGCTGATTGAGCGCATTGAGACCGAGTCAGCTAACTACAAGGTGATGGGTTTGAATCATGCCATTTCTCCGCTTGAGAATCCTTCTCAGATTGCCAAACTTCGCAAGACAATCGCCAGAATGAAGACTGAGCTGAGAAAGAGGGAACTTAACAAGTAAAAAAGAGGTTCTATGAATGATAGAAATTTGCGCAAAGAGCGCCAGGGTGTCGTAATCAGCGACAAGATGGACAAGACCATCGTGGTTCTGTCTGTCTTCAAGGAGAAGCACCCTATTTATGGTAAGTTTGTCCGCAAGACAAAGAAGTACCATGTTCATGACGAGAACAACGAGTGCGGAATAGGTGATACCGTTCGCATTATGGAGACTCGCCCTCTGAGCAAGACTAAGAGATGGAGATTAACAGAAATCGTTGAAAAGGCTAAGTAATCATGATACAGACAGAATCCAGACTCACAGTTTGTGACAACAGCGGCGCCAAGGAGTGCCTCTGCATCCGTGTACTTGGCGGAACCAAGAAGCGTTACGCTACAGTTGGTGACACCATCGTGGTTACCGTAAAGAGCGTCATTCCTTCAAGCGATATGAAGAAGGGTACCGTATCAAAGGCACTTGTAGTTCGTACCAAGAAGGAAATCCGTCGCGCTGACGGTTCTTATATCCGTTTCGACGATAACGCCTGCGTGCTTCTGGCTAATACAGGTGAAATCAAGGGCAGCCGTATCTTCGGTCCGGTAGCACGTGAGTTGCGCGCCGTGAACATGAAGGTGGTTTCATTGGCTCCTGAAGTACTTTAATCAAAAAAAGTAAAGAGTAATGAGTAAATTACATATCAAAAAGAACGACACCGTATATGTAAATGCCGGTGAGGATAAAGGCAAGACCGGTAAGGTGCTGAAGGTGCTCGTTAAGGAACAGAGGGCTATCGTTGAAGGCGTTAATTTCGTCTCCAAGCACACCAAGCCCAGCGCCAAGAATCCTCAGGGTGGAATCATCAAGCAGGAGGCGCCTATTCATATTTCAAACCTCAATCCCGTTGATCCCAAGACCGGAGCACCCGCTCGTATCGGCCGTAAGAAAAACGCTGAGGGCAAGACTGTACGTTATTCCAAGAAATCAGGAGAGGAGATCAAGTAATGAGTACTACTGCAAATCTTAAGAAAGAGTATGCCGAGCGCATTGCTCCGGCATTAAAGGAGAAATTCCACTATACTTCTTCAATGCAGGTTCCTGTCCTGAAGAAGATTGTCATCAACCAGGGCATGGGTAAGCTTGCCATTGCTGATAAGAAGATCATTGATACCGCTATCGCCGAACTCACCACTATCACCGGTCAGAAGGCTGTTGCTACAGTATCAAAGAAGGATATCGCAAACTTCAAGCTGCGTAAGAAAATGCCTATCGGCGTTATGGTGACTCTGCGTCGCGAGCGCATGTATGAGTTCCTTGAGAGACTGATTCGCGTGGCTCTGCCCCGTATCCGTGACTTCAAGGGTATTGAGAGTAAGTTTGACGGCATGGGTAACTACTCACTGGGTATCCAGGAGCAGATTATCTTCCCTGAGATCAACATCGACAGCATATCACACATCCTTGGTATGAACATCACTTTCGTAACATCAGCCAAGACTGATGAAGAGGGTTACGCTCTGCTCAAGGAGTTCGGTCTGCCGTTCAAGAACGAAAAATAAATATTGAGATATGGCAAAAGAATCAATGAAGGCCCGCGAGGTTAAGCGCGCTAAGATGGCTGCCAAGTACGCAAAGAAGCGTGCTGCTCTTAAGGAGATTGTTCGTACAGGTGAACCTGCTGAGGCTTATGAGGCTGCTCAGAAACTCCAGGATCTTCCTTACAACTCAAATCCTATCCGTCAGCACAACCGTTGCAAACTGACCGGTCGTCCAAAAGGTTATATCCGCATGTTCGGCCTTTCAAGAATCCAGTTCCGCGAGATGGCATCACAGGGTCTTATCCCGGGTGTTCGCAAGGCAAGCTGGTAATTTTATAAGACAAGTGAGTGTTAATTAAATATTGTCAGGGAGTCCTGATCAATTTAAAAACAAATTTATGACAGATCCTATTGCAGATTATCTGACGAGGCTGCGCAATGCCATCCAGGCAAAGCACAAGGTGGTAGAGATACCCGCCTCAAATCTCAAAAAAGACATCACAAAGATTCTTTTTGAGAAGGGTTACATCCTGAACTACAAGTTCGTTGAGGATGGACCTCAGGGCACCATCAAGGTTGCTCTGAAATACGATCCGGTAAACAAGTGCAACGCTATCAAGAAACTGGTGAGAATCTCATCTCCCGGTCTGCGTCAGTACACCGGTTATCGTGAAATGCCGAGAGTAATCAATGGTCTGGGTATAGCTATTATATCCACATCAAAAGGTGTTATGACAGACAAGGAGGCTTCACAGCTCAAGATTGGCGGTGAGGTGCTTTGCTACGTCTATTAATTGAAGGAGAAATACTATGTCAAGAATCGGAAAATTGCCTATTCATATTCCTGCTGGTGTTACAGTAACATTTCAGGATGGCGTGGTTGCAGTGAAGGGCCCCAAGGGCGCACTGTCACAGAGCATTGATCCTTCTATCAAAGTGTCAATCGAGAACGGAGTTATCACACTTGAGGAGAACCCCGATGTTCTTCAGGACAATCCCAAGCAGCGTCATGCTTTCCACGGCCTGTATCGTGCCCTGGTAAACAACATGGTTGTTGGTGTTTCTGAAGGTTATAAGAAAGAGATGGAGATTGTAGGTGTAGGTTACCGTGTTTCAAACCAGGGTAACGTTATCACTTTTGAACTTCTGCACTCTCACTCAATAGTATTGGTTCTGCCCGCAGAGATAAAGGTTGAGACCAAGTCAGAGAGAAACAAGAACCCGCTCATCACTCTGGAGTCATGCGACAAGCAGCTTCTGGGTCAGGTATGTGCCAAGATTCGTTCTTTCCGTAAGCCTGAGCCTTACAAGGGTAAGGGTATTAAGTTTGTGGATGAGGTACTCCGTCGCAAGTCGGGTAAGTCAGCCGCTGCCAAGTAATTAACATTTAAAGATGTAACATTATGTCAGCAAAAACAGAAAGACGAAATAAGATCAAGTTCCGCGTTCGCAACAAGATTTCAGGTACACCTGAGCGTCCGCGTATGAGCGTTTTCAGAAGCAACAAGCAGATTTA
>JAFZKA010000094.1 GCA_017551925.1 Bacteroidaceae bacterium
GCAGGTTCTGAGTTGTGCCCACCAACTTGCGTCACAGGGGGTAAAGATGTTCCGTGCCGGAGTATGGAAACCACGCACACGTCCCGGCAACTTTGAAGGCGCCGGAGTTCCCGCATTGGAGTGGCTGCGCAAGGTCAAAGCTGAAACCGGAATGGCTGTTGCAACCGAGGTCGCGCATACCCGTCACGTTGAGGCGGCTCTTAATGCCGGCATTGACCTGCTTTGGATAGGAGCCCGCACCACTACAAGTCCTTTTGCCATACAGGAGATTGCCGATGCGTTGCGTGGCACAGACGTACCCGTATTGGTCAAGAATCCCATCAACGCGGAACTGGAACTCTGGATAGGTGCATTTGAACGTCTGGCTGCAGCCGGTGTGACACGTCTGGCCGCTATACATCGCGGATTCAGTTCTTACGGAGAGCGCATTTACCGTTACTCGCCACAATGGCAGATACCTATAGAGTTGCGCCGCCGTATTCCGGGACTGCCCATCCTGTGTGACCCCAGCCACATGTCAGGCCGAAATGATCTGGTTCCGCCTCTTTCACAAATGGCTCTTGACATGAAAGCCGACGGTCTGTTCATTGAGGTTCACCCGGATCCGGAGCACGCCCTGAGTGACAAGAAACAACAGCTTACCCCGGCAGAGTTCGGGATGCTCAACAACAGACTCATTTTCCACCGTGAACCGGAACAGGCTGATCTCAAGTTCATGGAACCCTACCGTAACCAACTTGAAGAGATTGACCTTAAAATAATTCAGGACCTTGCTGAAAGATTCAGTATAACAGGCCGCATCGGAGACTACAAGAATCTTCATAATCTTGCCATTCTGCAACCAGACAGATACAATACAATTTCAGAGAAACTGGTCTCTGAAGGTGCCAGGTACGGTCTTGATGAAAAATTCATCCAACTGCTTTTTGAAACCATTCACGCTGAAAGCATAAAATGTCAAATTGAAAACAAACATACAAAATGAAAAAGAGTACATTATTCCTGTTGTCAGTCATTGCCCTGACATTTGCAGCCTGCAAAAGCGAACCTGTACGTGTAGCCTGCGTAGGTGACAGCATCACATACGGTCACGGAATCAAAGACCGCCTCAAAGACGCATATCCCGGTGTGCTCAGTTCCATGCTTGGTGAAAAGTATGACGTACGTAACTTTGGAGTAAGCGGAACCACAACGATGATGGAAACCGATATGCCATACATGAATGAGCAGGCCTATAAGGATGCCCTGGAGTTCAACCCTAAAATAGTAACTATAAAACTGGGCACCAATGACAGCAAGCCATATAACTGGAAAGAGCAGGAACATTTCAAGAAAGACCTCAAGACGCTGATCGAGTCGTTCCGCGCCCTACCCTCCAAGCCCAAGATCTGGCTCTGTCTGCCTGTACCCGCATACGGCCATGCATGGAGCATCAATGACAGCATCATCTACAATGGTGTTATTCCCTATATCAAAGAAGTGGCTCAAGAGGAAAATCTGCCTGTAATAGACCTCAACACACCGTTCCAGGGCAAGAAACAGTATTTTCCAGACACAATACATCCCAACGAGGAGGGCGAGCGCATGATTGCCGAAATCATATTCGGACAAGTGTTCAAAAAGAATTAGTCCCACCACTCGCAGGCGGATTTCTCCCCCGCCAGCCAGACGATATCACCTGCCTTGAAGCGGTAGTCAGGTGTGGGGTTTGTGGTCACCTGGCCTTCACTCACTACGCTTATAACCATGCAGCCGTATGAGCGCATATCAGTCTCGCGCAGCGTCTTGCCGGTGAGCCAGGAATCATCTTTCAGGGTAATGGACTCCAACTGGAACTCACGTGGAGCAAGTGTATCGGCACCGGTCTTTTCAGGCACATACAGATTATCGGCCATATCCTTGCGGAACTCAGCAAGTTGTTCCCTGGTGCCCACAGCCAGCAGTTTATCATACGGAAACACCACCTCTGTCCCTCGGGGAATCATTATGGTACGGTTTCCGCGCACAATCTTTACAATATTCACACCTGACTTATGGCGGAAAGGCAACTCCATCAGAGGCTTGCCGGCATAAAGGGAATCGGGCGAAATGGTAATCATATCGGTCTTGACATTGTAACGTGACATCTTGTCGCTGACCGATGACGTAACCGGAGCCATTTTGCGCTGCTGCTCCTCCTTCTCGTTCAGGTTTGCCATAAACCGGTCCTCAACAATGGTGAACTTGCTTATGGAACGGCGACCTATAAAGAAGAATGCCACACCCGATATGAATATCAGCAATATGGTCCAGAATGCCAGGTTGAAGTGACTGGCTATCACGCTTATCACAAACCCCATGGCAATCAGGATACGTAACAGCGCGAGTGAAATTACCGGCCAGAGATTGGAACGTTTCTCCTTGATGAGTTTGATTGATGACTTTGATATCTGTTCTCCTGACAGGGCAAAACCCACCAGAAACGGAGACATTATGACAATGGTTGTCACCACGCTGATGATATTCCTTACAAGCGGCGTAAGACTGTCCAAACGGCTGTTCAGGAACTTGTCAAGAAACAGGTGTGAGCCCAGATTAAGAGCAATCAGCACTACCCCGTAAAGCAGCATACGCAAGGCCAGTTCCTTTATCAGACGTTTCCACTCATTCTGTTCGGCAGCAGAATTGTCACGCTCCTGTGCTGAGAAAGAGTTGATTTTCTCAACGAACTGAGGTGGCAGTTTCTTGAGCAGGAAATGATATGCAGGTGTTCCCGCCTTTATCATATAAGGTGTAGTAAAGGTCGTTATGACCGAAACGGTGATTACCACGGGATAGATGAAATCACGCATCACGCCCAGTGAAACACCCAGTCCGGCAATGATGAACGAGAACTCACCCAACTGAGCCAGACTGAAACCGGCATGAACGGCATTATCCAGTCCCTGACCTGCCAGAACGGCTCCTGACGTTGAAAAGAACAGTATTCCCACCATCACCGTTATGGTCAGCACAAGAATAGTTCCCCAATACTCTGCAATCACATCAGGATCAACCATCATACCTACCGATACAAAGAATATGGCTCCGAACATATCCTTGATACCCTTCACCAGGTGCATTATATGCTCACTTTCAAGTGTTTCTGCCAGGATTGAACCCATAACAAAGGCACCCAGCGCAGCAGAGAAGCCTGCTAAAGTTGCCAGCGTGACCATCACAAAACAGAGCCCTATGCTAACCAGCAGCAGAATCTCATCATTCAGATAATTATGCGCCTTCTTTAGCAGCGTGGGAATAAGATAGATACCCACCAGGAACCACAGAATCAGGAAGAATACAAGTTTTACAAGCCCCATAAACATTTCACCGCCCGCGAACTTGTTTGACACCGCCAGTGTGGAAAGCAGCACCATAAGCACTACGGCAATGAGGTCTTCAAACACAAGTGCACCGAACACAAGCGGTGCAAACGGCCTGTCTTTAAGCCCCAGATCATCATAGGCCTTGATTATTATTGTGGTCGATGACATGGAAAGCATACCGCCCAGGAATATGGACTCCATATTGCTCCAGCCTATAGCCTCGCCTACCATGAAACCCAGTATGAACATGCCCACGCACTGCGTCATGGCTGTTATGAGTGCACTACTGCCTACCTTGAGCAGTTTCTTGAAACTGAACTCCAGTCCCAGTGCAAACAGCAGGAATATGATACCAATCTCTGACCATTCTGAAACCTCGGCCGTGCTGGTTACCGTAGGAAACAATCCCATATGCGGCCCCACCAGGAAACCTGCCAGAATATAGCCGAGTATAAGAGGCTGTTTAAGTGCCTTTGATATTATCGTGAAAACCCCCGCCGATATCAGTATCAGCGCAAGGTCCTTAAGTAGATTCGCTTCGTCCATAATCTTTTTGCTTATCCGTGCAAAATTACTGTTTTGAGAGATAGTCCGTTAAGAAAAATCCGATATTTTTGTAACCCGTCACGGATATGAAACAGCCAACCATTCAGATAGAGTCCCTGAGCACGGGATACCGTGGTAAGAACAATGTAACCATCGTTGCCCATGACATAAACGCCACCATTCACGGCGGTGAACTGACATGTCTGCTCGGTCCCAATGGCGCCGGCAAATCCACATTGTTGCGCACACTATCAGCATTTCTACCGCCTGTAAAGGGTGACATAACCATAATGGGCCAAAATCTGCGCAACTACTCTGACCGTGAACTCTCCAAAACCATCGGCGTAGTGCTGACAGAAAAAACTGACTTAAGGAATATGACGGTTGAGGATCTGATTGGCCTGGGCCGAAGCCCATATACGGGATTCTGGGGTACGCTTCACAAGCATGACCGCGACATCGTGGCTAAGGCCATTGAGATGGTGGGAATTGAACCTCTCAAAGAGCGCTTGATACAGACCTTAAGCGATGGTGAGCGCCAAAAGGTGATGATTGCCAAAGCACTTGCGCAGGAGACTCCTGTCATATTTCTGGATGAGCCCACAGCTTTTCTGGATTTCCCTAGCAAAGTTGAGATTATGCAACTTCTGCATACCCTGTCACGTACCACCGGAAAGACCATATTTTTATCTACCCATGACCTTGAACTGGCCCTGCAAATAGCCGATACCATCTGGTTGTTGGACCGCGTTAAGGGCGTCATGATAGGAACCCCCAATGAACTGGCCACAAACGGTTCTCTGAACAGTTTCTTTACACAGAGAGGAATAGAATTTCAAATACACAATGTGGACGGTTCACTATGCATCATCCCTAGAATCAAAAAATAGGCAATAGGGGATATCTTTTAATATATATTATTATCTTTGCAACGTCTTGTTCCGATACCCGTTCAGGGTGTAGGATTAAAAGGGAATCAGGTGAGAATCCTGAACAGACCCGCTGCTGTAAGCCCTCAAAACAGGGATGTCCATTACCACAAATGCCACTGCCCCAACAGGCGGGAAGGCGGACATACCAGGGTAAGTCAGAAGACCTGCAAGACGACGTGTGTTATAAAACTGCCGGGATTCAGTAACTTATTAACAATAACTACAATGAAAAAAATTTATTCTTTTGCTTTGATGGCCCTCACAATGGGCTTTGTGTTCGTTTCCTGTGACAAGGACAATAAAGATGATAATGAAGAACTTGAAAAAGATGAAATTATCATCCACAAACTTCCAGTCAGCTCCATCAGCGGTGTCAAGGAGAACAATATTACTTCTTACACACTTTCAATGAGTCTGAAAAAGAACGACCAGTATTATCTCTCCGATGACACCACAACTAAAGTCGGTTACTACTTCAAAGACAACATTGAAATTGATCCTTTCATAATCAACCACACATTCTCCTCTTCAGGATTCGGTGAAAGCTTCACTTTCACAAGTTGCACAGATGCTACAACCCCAGGTTTCACAAACCTGTCTGCTATCACAACAACTGGTGTCAGCACAAATGCTTATCTGATATCCAATTCAGGCGCTTGGAATACAACCCCCACCGAGATTTCATTCAAGGATGGTAAGGCTTACAACGCAATAGAGTGCTATGTAACCAACAGCACCTATGCATATCTGGCAATCAAAGACCACAATGATGGTAACCCAACCCCTTATGTAAAGGAATGGACAGATCAAGACATCTTTACACTCACCATTACCGGATACAATGGCTCCGACATTCCCACTGGAAGTGTAGAAGTTAAGTTGGCCGAAGGCATGAACATTCTGAAAGAATGGAAGAAAGTTGATTTGACCTCTCTGGGCAAGGTTAAAAAAATAGCGTTCACCATGTCATCAACTGACAGCGGCCAGTGGGGTATAAATACTCCTACTTACTTCTGCCTTGATCAGTTGAAAGTGACAGAGTAATTGGCTCTGATGGTATTGTGCAATAAAATAATTGCTTGTATAACAATCTGCGCCCTGTGTCTCCCCGTAGAGGTACAGGGCCAGATTTTCTCTGACACCATAGAGTCACAAACCATTCAAGAAGTCTCCATATCAGCAGAACCTACTCTTGGAGCAAGTTCAATATCAGTTGAAAAAAATGCCAATCAACAACTGATGTCAGCCACAGGTTCACTGCAGGTATCTGATGTTCTGAAATTCTTTAGCGGAGCCACAGTAAAGGATTACGGAGGTGTGGGTGGTCTCAAAACAGTATCTGTAAGAGGCTTGGGAGCATCACATACCGCAGTCTCATATGACGGCATAATCATTACTGACAACCAGACCGGACAGATTGACTTAGGACGCTTTTCGGCCAGCCAGGCTGAATCCGTACGACTTGTCAGCGGTCCAGACAATGACCTGCTTCAAACAGCAGCCATGGCATCCCAGGCGGCAGCAATAACTGTCAGTTCAGTACGTCCGCAACTTACAGGCAAAAAACATGACAGTTCCGCTCAACTCAAATACGGCAGTTTCAATACAATTTCGGCACAGGCATCTACCGCATTTCGCGTAAAACGCAACAATACAGTCTCTCTGCAGGCAGAATGGCTGCGTACAGACGGCAATTATCCCTATATACTGGACAACAGCAACAGTTCTGAAACAAAAAAGCTGGAAAACTCTGATGTAAACCGTTTTCGTGCCGAAGCCGCCTGGTTTGGAACAATAAACCAAAATACAGACATAACCGTACGCGGATACTGGTTCCAGTCAGAGCAGGGTCTGCACAACAACATCCTTTACATTGAAAAAACTCCTCTTACAAGACTTTGGAACCGCGACGTTTTTGTTCAAGCGTCACTAAAAAGCGCTTTGAATAACCGCCTCACTCTAAAAATGAACGCAAAATACGGTAACACATACACCCGATATTATGATCCTGACCAACTCAATATTGCTAAAGTAACCGATAACCGTTACCTTGAGCAGGAAGGTTATCTTGCCGGTGTATTGTTATACCGAATAACAAACAGCATAACCGCGTCAACAGCACTTGACGGCAGGCTTTCTAAACTTGATGGCAATGGCGCAGAACAGGCTCGTCCCACAAGAGCCACGCTCAACGCATCGGTTGCGCTTAAATATGCATCGCAAACATTAACTCTTACAGGCAGACTCAACTACGTAGGGACAACCGAAAAAACCATTAATCGCAAGGCTGCACAAAATTACAGCCATTTCTCACCCATTATAGGTGCAAACTGGCTTGTTTGGCCCACAGCCGGACTCCATGTGAGAGCATCCTTTACCAACACATACCGTCTGCCTACATTCAACGACCTCTATTTTGAACAGATTGTGAGTCGTGACCTCAAACCCGAAAGATCATCTGTAACATCGGCAGGATTAGTCTTTGAAAATCAGGTCAACACAACACTCCTGTCTTTCTACGCCGATGCATACAACAGCAGAATAAAAGACCGTATTGTGGCAGTACCCGGCAAGAACACGGCTGTATGGATGATGGTTAATACCGGCCTTGTGGTTACTCACGGAATTGAGACAGGATTTGATATCAGCCGCTTTGAAGGCCGTATTCGCCCGGCGGCAAAGATGTCATATACCTATCAGCGTGCCATGGACAAATCAGACAAGGAGAGTTCAACCTGGAATCATCAGCTTCCATACACCCCCAGACACTCTGCATCGGCTGTAGCATGGATAGAAACGCCTGTCATAAACATCAGCTGTAATTCAATCTATAGCGG
The DNA here is from genome assembly GCA_017551925.1 of Bacteroidaceae bacterium. Taxonomy (GTDB): domain Bacteria; phylum Bacteroidota; class Bacteroidia; order Bacteroidales; family Bacteroidaceae; genus Colenecus. Next base: position 7,660 of record JAFZKA010000094.1, read on the forward strand.
TGATTATTACAGCAATGCCTATAATGGACCAGAATACTATATGCCTTCATACTATGAGATAGGCTGCTCTTTGTGGAAAGATTTCCAGACAAGGCATTATAATGCGACCCTCAAAGCCGAGTGCATAAACCTGACCAACAACCAATATGAACTGGTGCGTTATTTCCCCATGCCGGGCAGGCAGTTCCGTATAACCGCAACAATTGAACTGAAATGAGAACACACCTGATATACGCATTGTTATGCTCTCTGCTGTTTTTGGCATGTGACCCTGAGCCATTGTTGCTGGAACCGAGCAAGGCTACGCCCGATGGAGTCCACACCGGTGCTTTTGTCTTATCTGAAGGACTGATAAACCTGAACAACAGCACTCTTTCATGGATAGACTTTGGTACAGGTGATACATACTCCTGGAACAGGCAGGGAAAAACATCATTTGATTGTTTTGAAAAGGCAAACGGACGCTATCTGGGAGATACCGCAAATGATATGATTCTCTATGGCAGCCGTTTATACATTGCAGTCAACATTTCAAGTACCATTGAAATTATTGACGTTGCCACATGCCGTTCAATCAAGCAGATAAAAATGGAAAATGGCGGTGTGCCTTCACAACCGCGCTGCCTGATTGCACAAGGCGGCTTTATATATGTATGCTGTTATGACGGTACGGTAGAGCGCATAGATACACTCACTTTTAAGCGCAATGCCACCGTACACGTGGGGCGTAATCCCGACGGAATATGCTATGCGGCAGGAAAACTCTATGTATCAAACTCCGGTGGACTTGATTACACGAACCCTGACAGTACCGTATCAGTAATTGATGTGGAATCATTTACTGAAATAAAACGCATACCTGTACGCAGCAATCCCGGTAAGATTTGCACTGACGGCAAAAGCGTATTTGTGGTATCAAGAGGTATCTTTGACTACAACAAAATGGATTATGACTGCCGCTTGCATAGAATAAACACAGATTCTGATATTGTTACAGACACATATGATATTCCTGTGCTCAATATGGATATAGTTGGAGATAAAGCCTGGTTATACCGATATGGCAGCGGTAAAATACAGATAATGGACACTTCAACAGGAGATATCATCCAACCTGATTTCATTACCGACCAGACACATATTGAAAGTCCATACAGTATAAAGGTTGACCCTGTTACCCGTAACGTTTATATATGTGAGGCTGCTGCCAATTATGTCACTCCCGGCACACTTTACTGTTTCAATCCAAACGGTGAACTGAAATATAAGATTCCGGGAATAGGCATAAATCCGAACACGGTTCTGCTGACCACTGCCAATGTCAGACCGGCTGATGCAGATGCAGATTTTGTAATTCAAAAGAAAACCCCTATAACCAAGGTATTCAGTTACTGTCCAGCACCCGGTCAGTTTGTAAACACCTTGCCTGTTTGTACCCAATCAGACGACAGTATATCCATGGCAAAAAAATGCCTTGACCAACTCACAACGGGCAACATGATAACCCTTGGCGGATTTGGAGGATATATAACCGTGGGATTTGACAGTCCCGTTATAAACTATTATGGTCCAGACTTCATTATCAACGGAAACGCAGTGACAAATGGAGCCGAACCAGGTGTAGTCTGGGTAAGTGCCGATGTTAACGGCAACAACATTCCAGATGACGTTTGGTATGAGATTTACGGATCTGAACAGAAAGCACAACGTTCAAAATCAGCATACAGCATATGCTACCGCAAGCCTCTCAATGACAATGAAAATATCCTGTGGCATGGATCTGACGGTCAAAAAGGAAGCATAACCCGAAATGATTATCATGACCAGCCATATTATCCAATGTGGTATAAATCAGATTCCGTATCATTTACAGCCACCCTGCTTCCAAGTAATATGTCATACTCAAACGGAACCTGGATTATGCCGGCTTTTGAATACGGTTATGCAGATAACAAGCCCAATTCAGATAAGAATTCAGCATTTGATATAGATTGGGCAGTAAACGCAGACGGTTCACCAGCCAATCTCTCCAGCATAGATTTTATCAAGATACAGAATGGAGTTGTTGGCTGCAACGATATAACAGGCGAACAGTCAACCGAAATTTCATCCATATACAACATCAACCCATAAAGCAATGATAAAAAGATCTACAATACTGCTGACATTTGCAGCACTGCTTGCTGCCTGCTCCAACGGTGCACGCTTCAATGCCACCGGCGGAATAATGGAGTACTCCAGCCACATTGTCCTTGAGGATACTCCACAAGGTTTTGACGCGCAGATTGCCAACCCTTGGAAAAAGAATACCCTGCTCCACTCATATACATTCACCACACAAGAGAGTACTGACTACAGTTTCAACAGGAACAGCAACAAAATACACGTTCCCCTTCAACGCATAGTCGTAATGACCAACAGCCTGGCCCACCTGATGGTGGAACTTGGCGCCGCAGATTGCATAGCAGGAGTATGTGAGCCTGAATATATAGCAGACACCGTTATACGCGTACGCCTTGCAAACGGCACAATAGCAGACTGTGGTAACAGCATGTATCCCACCATTGAGAAGATAATGGAACTCAAACCTGATGCCATAATGGTATCACCGTTTGAAGAGACAGGTTACGGTCAACTTGAGAAATTGGGAATACCCTTGCTGGAATGTGCAGATTATATGGAGACATCGCCGCTGGCCCGTGCTGAATGGATGCGTTTCTACGGACGTCTGTTTGGAGTTGGCAGCAATGCCGACACACTGTTCCAACAGGTCAGGTCCAACTATTTGAACCTATGTGAAACCGCTGCCAAAACAACTGTGCGCCCCAGGGTTATGCTTGATACCAAAAGCGGATCGGCCTGGTATGTGGCAGGCGGTGGCAGCACCATAGGCCAGATGATCTCTGATGCCGGAGGAGAATATATTTTTGCCGATAATAAAAACAGCGGCTCAGTGCCGCTGTCATTTGAAACAGTATTTGAAAAGGCTCAGGATGCAGATGTCTGGTTACTTAAGAACAGCAGTGCATCACCTCTTACTTACAGGATGCTTGAATCTGATTTCAAGCAATACTCTTCATTCAAGCCCTTCAAAGATAGAAACATCTGGGTGTGTGATGTAAATCAAGTGCCGTATTTTGAACTCTCAGCCTTCCATCCTGAAATGCTGCTGGCAGATTTCATGGCTATATTCCACAAGGAACTGAGCCACGCGCGCACATTCTACCACCCGCTTGACAGGTAATCAGCAACCCAACAGGATACGGGTTATAGTGCGGTCAACCGAAGCCTTGTACTTACGTGACCATGTACCGCCAATAAGCATCAGATACTCAACATCAGTTGCAGAAAGTTGAGCATCAACTGACTCATTATTGAAAGAGGCGTTCAGGTGGGCCAATTTGCAGGCAGTCCTGATGAAAGGTTTCATCTCATCGGTGCAACCGGCAAAAACAACAGTCTCGTCACGACGGTAGTCACGAACCATAAGTCCATAAGCAAGATTACGTACGCGTTCCTCAAAAACACGTGGAGACACCTCGACCCATTTGCCGTCAACCGGAGCAAAAGGCTTAACATCACCGGCAATACTCCTGATAGCGGAATGATTGCAGTCAAATGAACAGATCGTTGTCATATCCTTATTGAAATTTTATTTGTTCCACATTTATTTTCGCCACAAAGATACAACGCATATATGATGGGTGAAAATAAAAGGGATATACACGGGGCTGGAGTGACTAAAACCGGTATTTGAGGGTAAAATCCAAAATACAGGGGTGAAAAATAAACATCAACTTTTTCGCCCCATTTCTTGCGGGACAAAAATTTACCCCTAAATTTGCATTCTGAACGTAAACAACAATCCTATGATCAAGATTCCGGATTCATACTTCAAGAACGGCATACTGGCATGTTACATTCTGCTCATACCATTATATGCATTCTTTTTCCTCATTGGAGCCAAGCCTTTCCACCTGGATACATTCATGCAGGTTACCCAAGGGCAACTGGCATTCCGCGCAGCAATAATGGCATCAATTGAACTGGTCGTAGTACTGTTAAGCCGTCTCTCAATGCTGCTGGTCAGGAGCAAGCACCAGATAAACTATACAGGCTTTGTCATATGGGAACTGATGGAAGCTTTGGTTATAACAATGTTCTGCGCCCTGTTTGTATGGCTGATGGACAAACGCACCATGACATACGTTGACCTGCTGCCCAAACTGTTCCTTATCACATGTTCAATACTTGTATTCCCGTATGTCATTGTCGCTCTGATTTCTGAGGTTCAGGACAAGAACAACCGTCTGGCTAAAGACCGCATAACCATAGACAAGTATGCCAGCGGACAGATTGGACGTGAGGAGAGTACCCTGCCATTCTTTGATGAAAAGAAGAGCCTCAAACTGGCCATTACCGCCAACACCCTGCTTTACATTGAGGCGGCCGACAACTATGTGAACATCTGCTATATGAATATGGACAAGATGGTGCGCTATCCCCTGCGCAACTCAATGAGGGCCATAGAGCAGATCTGTGAGGCCAACAACATAGTACGCTGTCATCGGTCCTACTATGTAAACCTGCGCAAGGTTAGTGCTCTCCAAAAGGGGCCGGACGGTCTGTTTGCAGAACTTGAATATGCCGGAGCGCCACACATACCGGTTTCCTCAACCTACTCTGAGACTGTCACCGGACGCTTCTCAACACTGAAATAGTGCTATTTTCTGCGGCGAGACCTTATACGTTCTGTCGCATTCTCAAGATTAGCCTCTACACGAGAACTTACAGTCTTGATGTCACGGCGTGCCACACGCAGGTTCTTGCGCATGCGAGTGCGCATGGCAATCACGAACTCCGCACCCGGCATCTTGTCAGAGCGATACATGCGCTCATATATCAGCAGCGAGAGCATGAAATAGACTGCAGTCAGAATCCAAAGCATAAGACACTCATATCTTACATCCTGAAGGAGCGCACCTGAAGTGTTGATTCGGGCAAAGCCGTTGATGGCATGCGTTGAAGGGAATATCTGCGCAAGTACCTTCCACATGGCCGGCATATTTGACGTAGGCCATGAAATACCTGACATAAATATGAGCGGCACCGATGCAAATACAAACAGCAGGAAGCATGACTCGCGGTCACGCACAAAGAAAGATATGGTGATTGAAAAGAAAATGCTTGCAAGCAGGAACGGCACGATGAAAGCAACCAGCGTGGGCAACTGCCAAAGTTGAGGCATATGGAAGAACCATGGCACCAGACAGAGCACGTATGTTGCAGTGAATCCATAGACCAGCAGATAAGCCAGTGCCTTACCGCCCAGCACGGTTATAGGATTGTCATACTCATGCCCCAAGACCATGCCGGCACGACGACGTTCATTCTCGGTTCCGGCCATCATTGAGACGCCCAAAACAAGAGTCTGCTGCAACAGAAGTATCAGAACCGCAGGTATCAGGAATGCCTGGAATCCGTTGGCAGGGTTGAACATGGTGACATACTCATTTTCTATAGGCATGGTCATTACGTCCTTCTCCCAATCAGAAAGGCCTGACAGACGTTCCATCTGTATGTCCCGGTTCATATCAAGCGACACCATGGTACAACCGCTCAGCAAAGCCTTGTAGTAGAGCAGTCCGCTCATATCGCAATAAAGATTTATGGTAGCCTGACGGCCTTCGGCAAGCGTTTTCTCAAATTCAGCCGGTACATAAATAATACCATATGCCTTATGCCTGTGTACCAGATTGCGGGCCTCCTCCATATCGGAGCAATATGAAATGATCTTTAAGTCAGGAGTGGCATCTGATTTTCTGATGAACTCACGGCTGGTAGTGCTGCGGCAGTCATCGACCACAACAACAGGCACCTCACGCACCACCTCACGGCCATACAGATAGGCGTACAGCAACGGATAAAGCAGCGGCACCACAATAAAGAATACCAGAACACCTATGTCCGATACCGTTTTTCTCAGTTCCTTACCTGAGACATCGAGCATGTCTTTAAACCACATAACCTTTACTATTTAAGGTAAGTATGTATATTTTTTTGCTGCCTTGCGCAACAGTGCAATATCAACCAGCGGCAGAATCATAAATCCCATCAGAGCCACATAGAACCAGGCCGAATATACCAGACTTATTCCGTTCAGAGCCTGATCCACGTATATCAGGAAATAGTATCTGAGCGGGAACAGATATGACAGGGCCTGAAGAGCCTCGGGCATACCCATAACCGGGAATGAGAATCCGCAAATAGGAATTGAAAGCACACCCCAGAGCGTACACAGACTGAGCGACCAGCGCAGTGAAGGTATGGCCGATGCAATGAACACCGCAAACCCCTGTGATGCCAGAATAAGCATCTCAGCAGCCACCAGCATAGGCCAGAAACCGTTATGGTCAGGGAATTCCAGTACACCGTATAGCAGCACCAGATAAATCAGAGCCATAAGCGAGAACATCATGGTCTGCGGGAACAGTTTGGCACTGACAGCCTTGAGAATGTTTCCGTTTGCCAATGAAAGCCACTTGCGGGCGGTCCCGTCCTTGAGTTCGGTATGTATGCTGAAACATGTTACCATGAGCACCATCAATACCAGCACTGCCGGCAGCATGGTGTTGCTCAGATAGACATTATAGTTGAGCCACGGATTATTCAGCGCATGCATATCCATCTGTATTGGCTGCAGGAAACCCATTGCCTGGTCCAGATTTGCGCCCTTGGCAAACAGCACCTCCCTTCCAACCGCAGCCGATGCCATAACCGCCATAGTCTTCATATCACGGTAAAGAAGTGATGACGGAATCAGATAAGTGGCGTTGGTATAGATAGAGATGGTAGGCTGACGCTGGCTTGAAGCAAGTTCCTGAGTGCCTTTGGGGATATAGAAGAATCCGTAAATCTCATTCCTCTGCAAAGCCTCACGCGCCTCACTGAAATTGGAGTATTGCTTTATGATCTCTGTCTGCTGATATGAATCCAGATTACGCAGTATTGACCTAGACACCGTAGTGTTGTCCTCATCCACAACACCGGCCGGAAGACTCTGCGGAAGTCCCTCACCCATCAGTGTAGTAAAGAAGATAAAACAGAACAGCGGTGCAAAGATTATGCTCAGACCATAGAGAGGACGCGAATGCATACGCAACACTTCACGTCTTACAACAGCCCAAAATCCGAATTCTCTTGACATAGTTGGTATTATTTTCTGTCAATAATAACTGTCATACCGGGACGCAGGTTCTCAACCTCCTCCTGAGGAACGGCACGTACCTCAAAGGTCTTGAGGTCATACTGACCGTTAACCTTGGTTGCCTTCCAGGCGGCATATGATCCCAAATCACGCATATATGAAACCTTGACGTCAACCTTGCGGTCCAAAGCGGGAATGTAAGCCTCACGTACGGCACCCATCGTAAGATCCTGAAGCAGGTCCTCACGTACATTGAACGTAACCCACATATCATCCATGACGGCAATATTCATGATAGGAGCGCCTGTACCTACCAACTCACCCACCATTGGGAATATCTCACTTACCTCACCGTCAATTGATGCAGTAAGCACGGTCTCTTCAATGTATGAGTTGACCTCGGCAACCACGCCTTGAGCCTGACGCATCTGAGCGGCAGCCATCTCCTTGACCTCCTCTTCGGCTCCGTTCACAGCCATGTCATACTGTGACTTGGCAGCCCTTTCTGTAGCCAAAGCAGCATCATACTGGGCCTTGGCCTCATCACGTTTCTGTTCACTTACCACGCCTTCATTGAACAGGTTCTCAACACGGCGGTAAGACTTTTCATAGATCTCAAGTCCGGCCTTGGCCTTCTGCCACAGTTCATATGCACCCTGAATCTGTTCCTCACGGGCACCCTTCTGAGCCTTGGCGTTCTGCGCTGTAGCAGCACTGAGCACTGCATTGGCCTGGGCCTGCTTTGCATTGATATCGGGAGTATCAAGTATAGCCAGAGTATCACCGGCCTTTACCTGCTGACCCTCCTGTACAAGAATCTTTAGGATACGTCCGGGCACCTTGCTTGAAACACGGTACTCGCTTACCTCTGCCTGTCCCTGAACTATTTCAGGCTCCCTGTGATTGAAAGTGTAGATACCTACCACACATACAATCGTCACAACAACTGCAAACGCTGTAAGTGACAGCGCAATGTTCATTTTCTGTGTTTTGTTGTCCATATCTTTATTTATTTATCATTTACACTTAACTGACCGGTCACCTGACGCAGATAAACCGTTGCCATTATGCGGTCTATACGTGCATCTATCTCCTCAGAGTGAGCCTTGAGCCATGCTGTCTGGGCTGCAAGCACCAGTGATGACTCAACCACGCCCTCCTTGAAACCTATGTTTGCAATACGCAGGTTCTCCTCGGCGTTCTCCATATTCTTAAGTGCCATCTCAAGGCGCGAATCGGCCTCGGCAATCTTCTTTTCATACTGATTGGCCTGAAGTGAGACCTTGCCGCGGGCATCCTCAAGTTGATACTGAGTGATTATCTTGTCAGATTTGGCATGACGGTACTTGTTCAGACCCTCACCAAAGTGGAATACCGGAATCTTAGCCACCAGGCCTACGTTCCACATTCCGTGAAAATCATTTGTCACGCCATTGCTTGCCGACGGGTTGGTAACCAGATAATTACCCATAAGAGCAACTGTAGGCAGATAATCGGCACGTACTATCTTTGATTTCTGATCGTACATATTGACAGCCAGTTGCAGGCTCTTAAGTTCAGGACGGTCTTCATACAGACCCTCCTCAGTATATGTAACCTCATCGGTCGGAATCTCAAGGGTCTCATTCAGTTCATCCTTAAGCATTATCTCTGAATCAAGCGGTAAGCCGCAAAGCTGGCAGAGCAGCATCTTGGAGAGTGCCAGACCGTTCTGGGCCTTTATCTGACTCATCTCGGCCTCGTTCAGTTTAACCCTTACTGAGAGTTGGTCCGATGCCGTTGCCACACCCTCCTGTTTCATTATCTCAACGTTTTTGTCCATCTGACGGAGCAGTTCCACATACTGCTCTGTAAGACGCAACTTGTTGGCTACTGACACAATCTGCCAATAGGCCTCATCAACAGTAACCAGCACTTTCTGATCCTCACCGTTCAGTTGAGTCTCGGCAAGTTCCTTGGCGTATGCGGTCACCTTATTATATGCACGTATCTTACCGCCCACATAAAGAGGTTCCTCAACTGTTATGGCGCCAACATAGATATTCTGGATATCAACTGAAAGATTGTCAGAAAAATCACTTCCCAGTTGGTTGAGTCTGCCCTCCACATTGGCATCCTTCATCTTGTTCATGGCGTAATTGACCTCATTCCTGAAATCAGCATCACTCATATACATGCTGAGGAATGCAGGATCAGTCATGAGAGAATTCTTGATTCCCGATGTCAATGAGGTTCCCATATTTGAAAGCACGCTGCTTTGGTCCTCACTTATCAGATTGAGATTATCACTGTTGTGGAGATAAAGTGCAGTAGCCGAAACTTTAGGCAGGTAGTTGGCAAAAGCAGCCTTGCTGTCATACTCGGCCGCCGTTACCTTTTCCTGAGCCATTTTGGACTGTCCGTTGTTCTCCAACGCCATTGATCTGCACTCTTCAAGTGTGAGAACGGTCTGCGCAGCAGTTTTGGCAGCAGGTGTCACCAATAAACCCAGGCAGACCATCATCAGATTTAGACTGATTCGTTTCATATTGTTTCTGTAAGTTTTTATCCTTTTTAATTGCGATGCAAAATTAGTGCCGTTTTCACTCTTTAAGGTAATCTTTTTATTCACTAATTGTATCTATTGGTCGAAAATACCAACAAATAGGTACTATTATTCATATAAACATATTACTTTTGGCGCAAATCAAAGAAAAAAAGGCTATGGATTACCGTTCTGAAATATCGGTCACCCCGTCCAGAATCAGACAGATGGTCCCATCGGACATGTCACTTGGCATAGGCGATGACTTCTTTATTTCACGCCTTCAGGAGAAACCGCAGTTCAGTTATCTGCGTTACCCGTTCCGCATAGACTGTTATTTGGCAGCCTATTGTCTTGAAGGCACCGTTGACTGCACTGTAAATCTGACAGAGTATCACCTAACTGCAGGTACACTGCTGCTGTTCACCCCCGGAAACATTGTCAGAATAGCCGATACCGGCCAAACAGGAGAGAAACTGCGTCTCTCACTCATCTGCGCCTCCACCTCTTTTATAACAAGCATCGGAATCAATCCCAGCAAGTTCCTGGTTGAGGCCATGGATGTATTGCGCGACCCATGCATACACCTCTCAGCCGATGAAGAAGGGATGCTGCACAAGTATGTAAACCTGGCACTTGACATAACCAAGACGAATCCCCAGTTCGTACATGACAGTATGGCCGGACTTGTCTCATCCGTATTCTATCAGTTTGCCGGATTCCTGGCCGATTCCAAATTGCGTCAGGATATGGAGAAACCGGTGCGCACCACCCGTCAGCGCCAGATGCTGGAACAGTTCATCAAACTGGCCATAAATGACCACGCCAAGGAACACCTTGTAGGCTACTATGCTGACAAGATGTGCGTTACGCCCAAGTATCTTTCAAAAATCGTCAAGGAGGCAAGCGGACGCTCTGTACCGGAATGGCTCAATGAACTGCTCATTCTTGATGCCAAGAACATGTTGCGCCATTCTGACATGACAATCAAGGAGATCTCATCAAACCTGAGTTTTCCCAGCCAGTCGTTCTTTTTCCGCTTTTTCAAGAATCACACTGGGCTCACTCCCACACAATACCGCGCAGAGTAAAAAATTCTCGCAGAAAGCGCTGAAAGCGCAGAGTATTTCCGTGGTTTCTGTGTTTTCCGTGTGACATTATCCAACGCACCGGATGGAAAATCTGCGATTTCGGCGTTTTCTGCGAGGGTTAAAAAAATCTGCGAGAGATATAAACTCTAAAGAAGGTAACAGATTATGCCTGCTAAAATTGCAACAATGACGTTGATTGCCTTGGCAGTTAGGAAGGCACGGCGGCTCTGGGCAAGCAGCGGCAGCGATGCATGCCCGTCCTGGCTGATGCAACTGGCCATAAGTACAGGCAGCGGAACAACACCGGCAGCATAGAGCGACACGAACACCAGGTGCGGGCCCGATTCAGGAATAACGCCAATCAACGCCGCCAGCAGTATCATTAAAACCGTATTGTCGCTAATCCATGTGCTGATATCAAAGAATGATGTGAGCACACCCACCAGCACAAGAGTACCCAATGTCCACATAAATATGCTTGGCAGATGATGGCAGACAATATGCTCCCACAAGTGCTCCTCAACAAAATGATCACCGGCAAATATCAGCATGCCAAGAACAGCCAGACTCAACACTGCAAACAGCCAGTACATCCACTCCTCTGACAACAGATTGAATCCGCCGGGAACACCAGACTCATCAGATTCAAGCAGGCCCGTCAGCAAAGCCGCCACAAAGACCAGCACACCCGCTGTCATAACAGCACGTTTCCAGCCAAAATGACGGTTATGGCTGTGTACCTGTACAGGTGTAACATCCTCATCATGTACGCTCATGGAATGGCAACCCTCAAAACGATGACGGAACATATCCACAAGCAGACCCGTCACTACGGCCACCAAAAAGAGAATCAGGAATATCCAGAGTGACTTACCCGGAAACATAGCCAGCATGACAAACGCCTCATCGCCCGATGATGCAATCATCATAGCCACCAGCGCACCGAAACTGATAATCCCGTGCGTATATAGTGATACCGATGCAAAGCCTCCCATGCATCCGGGAATAACGCCAAGAAACGCAGACAGCAGCACTTGCCCTACCCTGTGCTTCCCCAAACCTGAGAACATACGGCCGCCCGATGTCACATTAAACACCTCAATGAGCATCATCATAATCACCACCAGCCCTGTAACAAGCACGGCTGTGCGCAAAGACTCTGTCAGTACTGAAACAATCATCGGTCTGAACGGGTATTATCTGTAGTGACGCTGTTTGAGCAGCACATAAAGAATTACAGGAGCACCTATGGCGGGTGTGATAGCATTGAGCGGAATGAGCCCACGGTCACCCGGAATTGAACTCAACAGATTACAAAGCAATGCAATGACCGCTCCACAAAGTATCGTAAGAGGCATAAGACTACGGTGATTGCTGGATTGAAGCAGCATACGTGCAATATGCGGCACAGCCAGACCGATAAAAGAAACCGGCCCGCAAAAAGCAGTGATAATAGCCACCAACAGGCTGGTAGAGAGCAGCAACCAGTTACGTGTACGTATGATATTAATTCCCAGATTCTCAGCATACATATCACCCAACAGCAGTGCGTTAAGCGGTTTGATCAGAGATACCGCAATGGCAAGTCCCACCGCCACAACCGGACAGAACACCTTAAGTTGCGCAAGTGACACTCCTCCGAAATTGCCCATTCCCCACATAGTATAGGAGTGTACGCCCTCGGCCGTAGAGAAAAAGTTGAGCAAAGAAATCATGGCCGATGTCAGGTAACTCACCATAACGCCTACAATAAGCAGCATCACAGGGTTCTTGAGTTTTGTTGACAGGTATAACACCAAGGCCGTCACAGCAATAGCACCCGCAAACGCTCCTATTATGACAGACATTGAACCTCCCAATGTAAGGTTACCCATAGTCAGGTTGCCACCAAAAAGCAGCATAACCAGTGCAACTCCCAGACCGGCGCCCCCGTTTATGCCCAGGATATCAGGACCGGCCAACGGATTACGGAAAGCTGTCTGAAGCATAAGACCCGATGCGGCAAGCGATGCTCCTGCCAACAATGCGGTCACAGCCGAAGGCAGTCTGGACTCATGTATTATGAAATCCCAACTCTCACGGCTTGCACCGGCTCCGGTAAGCGAGCCTATGACATCCTTAAACGGGATATGTACCGTTCCAAAACAGAGATTAAGGAAAAAAAGCAACAGCACTGATACAGTCAGTACCACGCCCAAATACACTGTTTTCCTCTTCTCAAGCATAACTGTAACCCGTTTTTTGCATTGCAAATGTAATGAAACTACTTTATTATTCGGAATATAATACCTAACTTTCGGCTCAAATCAGAATTCATTAATCACAAAAAAATACAACAATGAAAAAAATCCTTTTTGTAGCAGCCATAATGGCCATGCTTTCAACAGTGAATGCTAATGCACAGTTCGGTTTCGGAGCACCCCAGCAGCAAAGCGGCGAGCCCAAGGCTCCCGAGTTGGAGTACGTTGTCCGCCTGAACGTAACTTTAGGCCAGGCCTTTACCGTAGGTGATACCGGCAAGGGAACCCGCACCGTAATACCCATTACCGGCGGTACATTTGAAGGACCCGATATCAAGGGTGAGGTTCTGCCTGGTGGTGCAGACTATCAGATGCAGTGCGACGGACGTACTGAGATTGAGGCTATATACTGCATTCGCACCGATGACGGTGTAAGCATACACGTACGTAACTGCGGCATAATCAAGATGGGCGGCCAGGGTGGCATGTATTTCCGTTGCGCCCCTAAATTTGAGGCTCCCAAGGACAGCAAGTATTCATGGATGAACGAGTGCCTGTTCCTCTGCCAGCCCGGATTCGGTGCAGGCGGCGGCATCACACTTGATGTATGGAAGGTCAAATAAACAACAGACTGTATTGAAATAAACGGGCCCCGAATCAATCCGGAGCCCGTTTTTTTATATCATGGGCAAACCGCTCTAACGGTCCTGCCTACATACCTGCTTCCGTCACAACTTACACTCTCCTTAAGCTGAAGTGTCTGCTTGACTGTTTCCGTATAGAATACCAGAGCAAAGGCATTGTCAGGATCATCTTCATTGACAGAACTTGACCAATAACTGCCACGACTGTCAAAATGTGTCCTGCTGCCTCTGTATCCTGCTGCCGGAATGAATATGGAACGGTCAGTGAATCCATCAACATTACTGGTAACAACACAGCCCTGAACACCGTTAAGTTCTGTCCATGTCCATGTACAACTGTCAATCAGTTCCTGGAACTCCTTTTCTGTAGGCATCCGCCAGTTTCCGCCCAAACAGATATTCGCAACATCATCGGCGGGTTCAAGAACTGTCATGTTGTCAGTGAATTCCCCGTAACCTTTCTCCTTGTTGGTGCAGTATTTTGTCACCTTGATTGAGTCTCTCGGAACAGTCTGACCTGACAATGTAACCGCTTTTCTGAAGTATTTATACGTGGACCACTCATAAACGGACTTGTCTGACGTTTCACCCCATGAATAAAAACTGCCTGATTCTTCAGGCTGAGATGCACCTATATTGAACGAAGCCCACTTGACACTCAGGCCTAAATCAATGCAATCCGGAGCGTTATCCTTATCATCATCCCTATCGCAGGAGCAAATGCCTGCCAATAAGCAGGATAATGATAAAAGTACTATGCTGTTTTTTATCATAAGCCGTTTTTTTGAGTCACAAAAGTATAAAACTTCTCTCAGAATATGCTACCCGCCAACTATTTAATAATGTAATCAACGATCCACTGACCCACATCTGACGTACTGTAACGGGGACCGCCCTCAATCTGGATTTCAGGAGTGCGCACGTTTGCGTCAAGTGAAGCCTGGACTGCCTGACGTATCAGCCGGCCCTCTTCATTAAGGCCGAAATACTCATAAAGCATGGCCACACTCAGTATCTGAGCCAACGGATTGGCAATCCCCAGTCCTTTGCCCTGAGGCCAAGAACCGTGCACAGGCTCGAAAACTGGCGTATGTTCACCGGTCGATGCGCTGGGTAGCAGACCCATAGAGCCGGTAATGCATGATGCCTCATCGGTCAGTATATCGCCGAATGTATTCTCTGTTACAATCACGTCAAAGAAACGGGGTTCCTGAATCATACGCATTGAGGCATTGTCCACGAACATGAAATCAGTCGTTACGTCGGGGTACTCTTTCATGATCTCCATTGCAACCCTGCGCCACAGGCGTGAACTGGCCAGCACATTGGCCTTATCCACAACGGTAAGGTGTTTCTTACGCTCAAGGGCATACTTGTAGCCCACACGCAGTATGCGTTCAACCTCGGCACGGCTGTACAGATTGGTATCAAAAGCCTCATCGGACTCCTCCTTCTTGGGGCCGAAATACATACCGCCGGTAAGTTCACGTATGCAGATAAAATCGGCGCCACGCACAATCTCATCCTTAAGCGGTGATTTGTGCACCAGGCAGTCAAATGTCTCTATGGGACGTATGTTGGCGTAAAGTCCCAGTTTCTTGCGCATGGCCAGCAGGCCCTGCTCCGGACGCACTTTTGATGCGGGGTCATTGTCATATTTGGGATCACCCACTGCGGCAAACAGCACTGCATCACAATCCATGCATAACTGGAAAGTCTCCTCAGGGAACGGATCACCCACCACGTCAATGGCATGCGCACCGCAAATTGCCTCACGGTACTCAACCTCATGTCCGAACTTGCGGGCCACGGCACTCATTACAGCCACACCCTGCTCAATTATCTCCGGGCCGATACCGTCACCGGCCAAAACAGCAATCTTCAGTTTCATATCGGAATGTCATTAAATATTCTCAATCTTGTTCATCATCTTGGCGGTTGCCTTGATGGCCGCCTCAGTCTGGTCAGCATCAAGTCCGCGTGTGCGGAACTCCTCACCCTTGAAACTCCAGGTAATTATTGTCTGCACAAAGGCATCGGTACGGCCTCCTGGCGGGATAGACACTGTGTAGTTGGTCAGCACAGGGAACGGTTTGTTCAGGCTGGCATATATCTTGCGCAGCGCACGTACAAACGCATCATACTGACCGTCACCGGTAGCGGCATCCTGATAGACCTTGCCGTCAATCTCAATCTTGACGGTTGCCTGCGGACGCAGACCTTGGGTAAGGCTGAGCGAATAGTTTAGTATGCGTATGCGCTGTTCCTCCTGTTCGTGATGCAGGACATCATGCACAATATAAGGCAGATCATCCTGCGTAACCTGCTCCTTCTTTACACCCAATTCAATGATACGGTCGGTAACCTTGCGCATGGACTCCTCATCCAGTTCTATGCCCATTGCTTCAAGGTTCATCTGGATATTTGCCTTACCGCTGTTCTTGCCCAATGCATATTCACGCACGCGCCCGAAACGTTCAGGCAGCAGAGCATTATAATAAAGGTTGTCCTTCTTGTCACCATCGGCATGCACGCCTGCACACTGGGTAAACACAAACTCACCTACCACAGGCATATTGTGCGGAATATGTATGCCGCTATCCACCTCAACCTTGCGGCTCACTTTGAACAGCCAACTCTCATTCAGCCCTGTCATCATACCCATCTGGTCCTTGAGCATAGCCATCACACTGCCAAGCGGAGCATTGCCGGCTCTCTCACCCAGACCGTTAACGGTAGTATGTATTCCCTTGATTCCGGCCCTGACAGCACTCCACACATTGGCTACCGCAAGGTCATAATCATTATGAGCGTGGAAATCAAAATGTACCGCAGGGTAGCGTTCCACCATCATGCTGCAGTACTTGAGGGTAGAATCGGGATTGAGTATTCCAAGTGTATCGGGCAGCATAATGCGTTTTACGGGCATTGCGGCAAGGGCATCGGTCACCTCAAAGACATAATCAGGCGAGTCTTTCATGCCGTTACTCCAGTCCTCAAGATAGACGTTTACATCCAAGCCCCGGCTCACTGCATACTCCACAGTGCTCAGAATATCTGCAATATGCTCAGCGGGAGTCTTACCCAACTGTGCGGTCACGTGCTTCAGGCTGCCCTTGCAGAGCAGGTTCATCACGCGGCATCCGGCCTCACGAATCCAATCGGCGGAACGGTTAACATCAACAAAGCCCAACACCTCAACGCGGTTCAGGCAGCCGTTACGCTGCGCCCACTCCGCAATGCCGCGCACGCTCTCCTGCTCGCGGTCCGATACCATGGCCGATGCAATCTCCACACGGTCCACGTTCACCTCAGACAGCAGGGACTGTACTATACTCAGTTTCTCCTGATTAGAGAAACTCACGCCCGATGTCTGTTCACCGTCACGCAGCGTAGTGTCAAGTATCTCAATGTAACGCTTTGAATCACGTGCTTTCTCAAACGCCTCAATATCAGCACTTCGGCTTGTCAGATAGTCAATATCATCATAGCCGTTCAAAAGACAGTATTTCTTGTAACTGTTTATGCTGAATCTTTCAGAACGCCCCGTACCCATATCAGTTATGGTCTGCGCCGGCAGATCCACCTTGATACGGGCATCAGGATTGTCACCTATACTCTTAAGAAGGCTTTCACGGAACTCTTCTGAAACCACCACAGGTAATACAAAGCAGTTTAGCAGGTTGTTATAGTGAATATCAGCAAAACTGCTCGACACCACCACGCGAATGCCGTAGCCCGATATGGCCCAAGCGGCATGCTCACGGCTGGAGCCGGACCCCCAGTTGGCGCCTGCCACAACAATCTGTCGGTGTCCCTCACCGGGTTTCTCATTGAAACCGGTCCTGTTCATTATGAAATCCTTAACGGGACGGCCCTCTGAGTCAAAACGCAGGTCATGCATGAACGCATCGCCAAAGAACTTGGTATCACGTGATGTCGATGCCAGATAACGCGCCGGTATAATTAGATCTGTATTGCAGTTGTCTATTGCCAACGGAATACAGGTTGATTCTATTACTCCAAACTTCTTTTCCATAATCACAGCATTTTACGCGGATCAGTAACCACACCTGTAACAGCGCTTGCAGCAACTGTCAGCGGTGATGCCAGGATTGTTCTTGAACCTGGTCCCTGGCGCCCCACAAAGTTACGGTTTGATGTTGATATGCACAGCTTTCCTGCAGGAACCTTATCCGGGTTCATGGCCAGACAGGCCGAACAGGACGGCAGGCGCAGTTCAAAACCGGCCTCAGCCAGCACTTTATCCAAACCTTCATCTATTATCTGCTTGCGTACCAGCCATGAGCCGGGTACAAGCCACGCAGTAACATTATCAGCCTTTCTGCGCCCCCTTACCACACTTGCAAAAGCGCGGAAATCCTCTATGCGGCCGTTGGTGCAGGCACCCAGGAAACAATAATCCACAGGTGTGCCTTCAAGTTTCTGTCCGGGCTCAAACTGCATATAGTCAAGTTGAGTCTTGAATTGCACGCGCTCCATATCGCTAAGTCCTTCATACACAGGCACCGTACCGTCAACGGCTATGCCTGCGCCGGGATTGGTTCCGTAAGTTATGCGCGGTGCAATGTCATCGGCATAATAGGTAACCTCCTTGTCAAAGACGGCATCGTCATCAGTGCGGAGTTCACGCCATGAGGCCACCGCCATATCCCAGTCTGCACCCTTGGGAGCGTATTCGCGACCCTTGAGGTAACGGAACGTGGTCTCATCGGGCGCAATCAGTCCGGCTCGGCTGCCCATCTCGATTGAGAGATTGGAAAGCGTAAAACGGCCCTCCATACTCATATCACGAACCACCTGGCCGGCATACTCCACCGCATATCCCGTAGCACCCGATGTGGTCATCTGAGCCATCAGGTAAAGCGCAACATCCTTAGCAGTAACACCTGCCGCAAGTTTACCCTCAATGTTTATGCGCATGGTTTTGGGCTTGCTCTGCAGTATGCACTGCGATGCCAGCACCTGAGCCACCTCTGATGTGCCTATACCCATTGCAATGGCACCCACCGCACCATGGGTCGATGTATGCGAGTCACCGCACACAATGGTCATACCGGGCAGTGAAAGAGCCTTCTCGGGGCCTACCACATGGATAATACCGTTATCCTTTGAACCCATGTCAAAATAGGTTATACCGAACTCCCTGCAATTTGCCTTAAGAGTCTCAACCTGCTTACAGCCCACAGGATCATCTATACGGTCCTGATTATCTGATGGGGTATTATGGTCAGGCATGGCATATATGCGCTCGGGGCATCGTACACTCACCTTTTTGTCACGCAGGGTGTCAAAGGCCTGGGGCGTAGTAACCTCATGGCAGTACAGACGGTCTATATATAGTTGTGTGGGACCGTCAGGGATGGCCTGAACTACATGCGCATCCCATATTTTGTCAAAAAGAGTCCTTCCCATCACTCCGGTCTGAATTTGTTTATACAATCTATATAAGCCTCTATACTGGCGGTAACGATATCGGTATCTGAACCGAATCCGTAATAGAGATGACCGCCTGTCTCCACTTGCATATGTACTTTACCAACATCATCAGAGCCTTTTGAGATTGCCTGGATTGTCATCTCCTTAAGCGTCATATCACGCTTTATGATCTTCTTGAGTGCCTTGATAGATGCGTCAAGCGGTCCGTTTCCGGCCGATTCAGCCTCAAAACTCTCATTATCAATCATCAGGCGGATTTTGGCATACGGATTGACACCCTTGCCCGCAAGTACCTGCAGACTTTCAAGACGCACCTTTTTATTTACAGCCAGGTCTGCCCCTGCAAGCATCAGGATATCATCATTTGTAAGTTCCCTCTTCTTATCGGCCAACTTAAGGAACTGTTCATACACACGATCCAGTTTGTCGCCTTTCAACTCAACGCCAAGTTCTGTGAGCCTGTGCTTCAAGGCAGCCCTTCCGGAACGTGCAGTCAGTACAATGTCACCCTGTTCCAGGCCGATATCCTCAGGGTTGATTATTTCATATGTACTGGTATTCTTGAGCACTCCGTCCTGATGTATGCCGCTTGAATGGGCAAATGCATTGCGGCCCACAATGGCCTTGTTGGGTTGTACCGGCATGCTCATAAGTGATGAAACCAGACGGCTTGCAGCGGTTATTCTCTGAGTATTGATACCACACTGAAGAGGAATGTTATGATGGCATTTGAGTATCATGGCCACCTCTTCAAGTGATGTGTTTCCGGCTCTCTCGCCCACTCCGTTTATGGTTACCTCAACCTGGCGTGCTCCGTTCAGGATTCCGCTCATGGTGTTGGCGGTTGCCATACCCAGGTCATTATGACAGTGGGTTGACAGAATTGCCTTTCCGTTAGCCAGCCCGTCAACATGCTCCATCAGATACTTTATCTTGGCTCCGAATTCATCGGGCAGACAGTAACCTGTGGTATCGGGTATATTGATTATTGTGGCACCGGCCCTGATTGCGGCCTCGGCCGCACGTGCCAGGTATTCATTGTCAGTGCGACCGGCATCCTCGGCATAGAACTCCACCTCACAGTGTTTCTTCGCTGCATACTTTACGGCTGCAACCGCACGCTCCAGAATCTCCTCACGGGTACTGTTGAATTTGTAGCGGATGTGCTCATCGCTGGTACCTATTCCTGTATGGATTCGCTTTAGTTTGGCGTACTGCAACGCATCGGCGGCTGCGTCAATATCGGCCTCAACCGCACGAGTCAGGGCGCAGATAATGGGGTTTGATACCGCTTTTGAAATTTCCACCACCGAGTTGAAATCACCCGGGCTGCTTACCGGGAAACCGGCTTCAATCACATCCACGCCCAACTGCTCCAATTGGCGCGCCACCTCAATCTTCTCAATAGTGTTGAGTTGGCATCCGGGGACCTGTTCGCCGTCCCGGAGCGTGGTGTCAAAGAAAATGATTCTGTCAGACATCTTTGTTTTTCTAATTGTTGCAAATCTAACGAAAAAAGCCTCTCTCACTCACTGTGAGAAAGGCTTTATCGCGTATTGTTTTGTTTGTTGTCTCAATTCATATATATGCGTCAGGCTTTCTCACACCGGTTCTCCGGAATGATAATAATTGATAGAATAATCAAGCCCTGCAGTCGCATAATCTTTCTTTATTTCGCCGCAAAGTTATACAGAGTGTACAAACTGACAAAACAAATGGCTCTTTTTTTGAAGTAACCGCAAAACTTAGGGTATAGGGTATCTGAAACTACGGCCCTTCGGGCCTATCCCTCCCACCGCTACGCGGCGGGCCCCTCCCTCTAACGCGGAGGCCACTGAAAAAGTCCTTAGGGTATAACAGAAAACACATTTAAATAATCCGCAAACTTTCTCCATTTTTTTTGGTAGTTTGTGGATTGTTTTGTATCTTTATCTTGTTGAAACACAAAAGATTATGCTTCCTTCTCA